>JAEKLU010000345.1 GCA_019509685.1 Mesorhizobium sp.
GCCGCGTCGTTGCCGAACGGCTTGGCGCCGCCGGCGCGCGTGTGCTGGTGCATGGCCGCGACCAGGGCCGCGCCAAGACAGTCGTCGCCGCCATCGAAGCCAAAGGCGGCAAGGCCGAATTCCTAATCGCCGACCTGTCGTCGCTGGCCGAGGTACGGCGGCTTGCCGATGCCGTCCGGGCCAGGACCGACCAGCTCGACATATTGATCAACAATGCCGGCGTCGGCACGGCAAGCGCCAAACGGCAGCTCAGCGCCGATGGCTACGAGTTGCGTTTCGCCGTCAACTACCTCGCCGGCTTCCTGCTGAGCTCGGAGCTCCTGCCGTTGCTAAAGGCCAGCGCTCCGGCGCGTATCGTCAACGTCGCGTCGGCCGGCCAGCAGGCGATCGATTTCGACGACGTCATGCTGACGCATGGCTATAGCGGCGTGCGCGCCTACTGCCAGAGCAAGCTGGCGCAGATCCTGTTCACCGTCGATCTGGCGGGAGAGCTCAAAGGCACCGCCGTCACCGTCAACGCCTTGCATCCGGCGAGCTACATGGACACGACCATGGTCCGGCAGGCCGGCGTCCAGCCGTGGAGCTCGGTCGAGACCGGCGCCGACGCCATCCTCAACCTTGTAGCATCACCGGCGCTCGAAGGGCGCAGCGGCCTCTATTTCGACGGCCAGCGCGAGTCCCGCGCAGATGCCCAGGCATACGACGCCGGGGCAAGACAACAATTGCGAAGCCTAAGCCTCGACCTTGTCGGACTGGCTGCCTCAAAATCCAAGGAACAGAATTCATGACCAGCAAAATAGAACACACCGTTATCATCGGCGGTTCCTCCGGCATCGGCCTGGCAACCGCGCGCAAGCTCCTCGGTCCGGACATGAAGGTGACCATCACCGGGCGCAACCAGGACAAACTCGTCGGCGCCTGGAAGGGCCTTGGTGGCGCCGCCGAAAAGGCCGCCTTCGACGCTTCGAAACCCGATGAGGTCCGCCAATTTTTCGAACGTCTCGGCCCGTTCGATCACCTCGTGCTGGCGGCGAGCGGCGGCAAGGGCCTGGGGCCGTTCGGAACCCTCGACCTTGCCGATATCGGCAGCGGCGTCGAGGAGAAAGTGCGGCCGCAATTGTCCTGTCTGCAAGCGGCCCTGCCGACGCTGAACAAATCCGGATCGGTCACCTTCATCTCGGCAGTATCCGCTCAGATGACGGCGCCCGGCGTCGCCGGCATCGGCGCCATCAACGGCATGCTGTTGACGGTCGCGCCGATCCTGGCGGTCGAGTTGAAACCGCTGCGCGTCAATGTCGTGGCGCCGGGCGTCATCGACACGCCGTGGTGGGATTTCCTGCCCGGCGAGCAGCGGCGGGCGGTGTTCGCCGAATATGCCGGCAAGACCCCGGTCGGCCGCATCGGCCGCGCCGAGGATGTCGCCGACGCGATTGCCTTCCTCGTCTCCAACGGCTTCATGACCGGCCAGGTGCTGACCTGCGATGGTGGCCTTAGGTTCGCGGCGTAAATGGCATGGCGGCAAATCGAATGTCTGCGCTGCCCCTCATCTGGCTGCCGCCATCTTCTCCCCGTTCACGGGGAGAAGGGGCTCGCGCCAGCGATTTAGCCAATTTCCAAGGTTGCAAGAAGGGCGCCGCCGCCGCGATTGGTCCCTTTCTCCCCGTTCACGGGGAGAAATGCCCGGCAGGGCAATGAGGGGCGGCGCCGGCATCAACAAACAGCTCGCCGACAACCGCCCCTCCGCGTTGCTCAATCGTTCAAGCAGCCTTCGCCAACGGCATCGGATGAATGGCGTGGAAGGAAATGCAGAGCCGGTTCCAGGTGTTGATCATGCCGATCACCACGGTGAGCTTGACCAGTTCCTCTTCGGAGAAATGCTCGAGCGTGCGCGCATAGAGATCGTCCGGAACGCCATTGTCGGAAATGTTCGTCACCGTCTCGGTCCAGGCCAGTGCGGCGCGCTCGCGCTCGGAAAACAGCGGCGATTCCTTCCAGGCGGCGACCAGATAGAGCCTGGTCTCGGTCTCGCCGTCGCGCCTCGCCTCACGGCTGTGCATCTCGACGCAGTAGGAGCAGCCGTTGATCTGCGAAGCCCTAAGCTTGACGAGGTGCATCAGGCCGGCATCGAGCCCGCATTTCTCGACGGCTTCGTTGAGCGCCGACACGGCCTTCATGATTTGCGGCGCCTTGGCGAAAAATTGCAGTCTCTGTTTCATCGTCTTTGCCTTTCACATTTGTCTGGCGGGTTAAATCTGTTTGCGTGAAGCGACCTTCTGCGGCCGCTGGTGCCGCGCGACGAAGGCGCAGCTCGCGGCGTACGATCGCGGATCGCCTTCCGCGGCGTAGTCGGCCACAACGTCGGAGATCTTCACTTCGGCGAGCGCGGCGCGATAGGCGCGCTCCGCTTTCAGCATCGCGGCATTGATGCCGCAGGGTTTGACATAGGCCGAGGCATCGATCTTGACCGGGCCGTTGCGGCGGATTTCGCCGCAGCGAAACGCCGGCTCGCGACCCTCGACCGCCAGCACGACCCGACACCGATTCCAGAATGCGCGCCGCGGTCAGCTGGTTGAGATGTTTCAGGAGATAGCTCGGCGAAAGGCCGAAACACTCCGCCAGTGCGGCGCCCGGCATGGTGCTGTTGCCGTCGACGCTCGCCAGCGTCGACACGCAGTGGATGGCCGCCTCAACGCCCTCGCCCAGCTTCATGGTGTTGGTCTCCAATTCATGGATGTCTGTTATCGTGGATAATTTTTATCTGCAATAGAAAAAAGCGAATTCCACACGTTCGCTATGGCTTCACATGACTTGGGTTCCTCGCACCCCGCTCTGCGCTACGGGGTGCACACATTTCCATGCGGTTGGTCTTGGCGATAGCGTGCATGCCAGCTCGGCGCATGCATTGTCTAATGCTGCGCTGGTCGACCCCCACTCCGTCTCGGCTTCGCCGAGCCACCTCTCCCCCGATCGACGGGGTAGAGGAAGGCGCCAAGCTTTTGCCGTCTCGTCCCGCAACGCTCCCTTCCTTTCCCTCCGGAGGGGGGAAAGGTGGCGCTGCGAAGCAGCGACTGATTGGGGGAACCACCTGGCAATCAAGCCTCGGGCCGATCAGTCACGCCAGTCACAGAAGATGTAGCCGTCGATCGGGGGCGAGGAACCCAAATTCTGCTAAGGCCACCCTACTCCGCGGCCACCTTGGCCATCGGGTTGTTCGGGTGCGTCGTCCAGTTGGCGTAGATCGGCGAGACCGGCTTGCCGGTGCGCTCGTCCAGGGCGCCGGCCGCCAGCGGCTCCATGGTGATGCAGCCTTCGACTGGGCAGACATTGACGCATAGGTTACAGCCGACGCATTCGGCTTCGATCACCTCGAAGTGCCTCAAGCCGTCGACCATGCTGGTGATCGCCTGGTGCGAGGTGTCCTCGCAGGCGATGTGGCAGCGGCCGCATTTGATGCAGGCGTCCTGGTCGATATGCGCCTTGGCGATGTAGTTGAGGTTGAGATATTGCCAGTCGGTGACGTTGGGCGTGGCGCGGCCGATAATGTCGTCGAGCGAGGCGTGGCCCTTCTCGTCCATCCAGTTTTCCAGGCCAGCGATCATCTCCTGTACGATCTTGAAGCCGTAGGTCATCGCCGCCGTGCACACCTGCACATTGCCGGCGCCGAGCGCCATGAATTCGGCAGCATCCCGCCAGGTGGTGATGCCGCCAATGCCGGAGATCGGCAGGCCGTGGGTTTCGGGATCGCGCGCGATCTCGGCCACCATGTTCATGGCGATCGGCTTCACCGCCGGGCCGCAATAGCCGCCATGCGAACCCTTGCCGTCAATGGTCGGCTGCGGCGCGAAACTATCGAGGTCGACGCCGGTGATCGAGTTGATGGTGTTGATCAGCGACACCGCGTCGGTACCGCCGGCAAGGGCGGCACGCGCCGGCTTGCGCACATCGGTGATGTTGGGGGTCAGCTTGGTGATGACAGGCATGCGGGTGTTTTGCTTGCACCAGCGCACCACCATTTCGATATATTCCGGTACCTGGCCGACAGCCGCGCCCATGCCGCGTTCCGACATGCCGTGCGGGCAGCCGAAATTGAGCTCGATGCCGTCGGCTTCCGTCTCTTCGACCACCGGCAGGATCGCCTTCCAGCTTTCCTCGACACAAGGCACCATCAGCGAGACGACGATGGCGCGGTCGGGCCAGTCCTTCTTGACCTGCTTGATCTCGCGCAGATTGACCTGCAGATCGCGGTCGGTGATCAGCTCGATGTTGTTGAGGCCAAGCAGGCGCCGGTCGGCGCC
>JAEKLU010000146.1 GCA_019509685.1 Mesorhizobium sp.
TCAAGTCCATTGGCGGCGAGCGAAGCCTGGAACGCCTCGATGCGCTCGCGCGTGGTAGCCAGCCCCGGCTGTCCGGCGATGTAGCCGATGCGTCTATGGCCGAAGGAGGCGACATGGTCGATCAGGGCGCGCATCGCCGTGTCGTTCTCGACGCCGATCTGGTCGAAGCGGTCGTCGGCGAAGCGGTCGATCAGAACGCAAGGCAGTTTCTTGTCGGCGAGATAGTCGATGGCACGCTGCGGCGAGCCGGACGGCGCCAGGATGACGCCGTCGACGCGCCGCTGATGGAAGGCGCGCACCACTTGCAGCTCGCGGTCGGGGTCCTCCTGCGTGTCGGAGAGAAAGACCATCAGGCCGAGCCGCGCGCACTCGGCCTCGACCGCGCAGATGATGTCGGTGAAATAGGGATTGGAAATCGCCGAGATGGCGAGGCCGACGCTGTTGGTCGAGGCCACTTTGAGCGAGCGCGCCAATTCGTTGGGCTGGTAGCCCATGGCGGCGATGGCGTCATTGATCAGCTGCGCCTTCTCCGGCGAGACGAAGCGCGTGCGGTTGACGACATGCGATACGGTCGAAATCGAGACGCCGGCGCGGCGCGCGACCTCAGCCATGGTCGGCATGGCGATACAAGCGCAGTGCTGGCAAGCGCTCCTCCCTAAGATTGCGTTTCCCATCCGCTCTGTGGCGGATTTTCACAAAACCATAGAGTCATCGAAACGTTTGCGCAATCGCTTCGATGACTAGGCGCAGAAGATTTTACCGTGGGTGGAAAACCCGGGAATCAGGCGGTGAAGGCGAGCCACGCCGTGCCGGCGGCAAGCGTCAGCAGCGTCAGCGGCAGGCCGACCTTGAAGAAGGCGGAGAAGGAAAGTTCCTTGCCGGCCGCTTTGGCCTGCTCGGCGACGATAAGGTTGGCGACGGAACCCAGCAGCGTGAAATTGCCGGCCAGCGTCGAGCTCATCGCCACCACCAGCCAGGCACGCTCGGGGTTTTCGAGCCCTGGGATAAAGGGCCTGAGCGCCAGCACCGCCGGCACGTTGCTCATGATGTTCGAGAGCACCGCGGTGAAGCCGGACAGACGCCAGACATCGTCGAGGCCGATGGTCTTTGCCGAGGCGATCATGTCCGGGGTGAGCAGCGTGCGTTCGGCGCCCGCGACCACGACGAACAGCCCGGCGAACATGAACAAGAGCGGCCCGTCGATCTCGCGGTAGATGCGCTGCGGCTTGATCGCGCGAGTGACGAGCAGAAGCGCTCCGGCAATCAACGCCGCCTTGGCGACCGGCACGCCGGCGAAGAAGGCGATTGCCAGCGCGATGCAGACAACGATGGCCTTGGCCACCTGCCCGGGCAACATGCGGCCGCGATAGACTTCCGGGCTGAGCTCGGCGGTGCGTGAGAATTCGGCGCGGTAGACAATGCGGACGATAATCACGACGGCGGCAAGGCCGAACAGCGCCACCGGCGCCAGGGCCAGCGCGAAGGCCGGATAGGAAATGCCCGACAGCGCGCCGATCACCATGTTCTGCGGGTTGCCGGTGATGGTGGCGACGCTGCCGCAGTTGGAGGCCGTGCAGGTGGCGATAAGATAAGGCACCGGATTGCGGTTGATGACGCGGGTGACGTGGACGACGATCGGCGCCATCACCAGGCAGATCGCGTCATTGACCAGAAAGGCCGAGAGCACGCCGGTGAGCAGCGTCACCATCACCAGAAGCATGAACGGCGCATGCGCGTGCTCGATGGCGTAGCCGCCAAGCGCGCGGAATGCGCCCGAGACTTTCAGATGCGCGACCACGATCATCATGCCGAGCAAGAGCGTGATGGTGTCGAAATTGATCGCCTTGTAGGCATCCTCGATGCCGATCGCGCCGATCGCGATCATAGCGGCGCCCCCCAGCAGCGCGATACCGGCGCGGTCAAGCCTGAGGCCGGGGATGCGGCCGACCGCAACGCCGGCATAGGTCAGCACGAGGATGAGAAGCGCGCCCGCGCCTGTCCATGTCATTTAGGAGAAATCCCCGCTGGCTGCCGTGCCCGGCCAAGACTGCCGATGCTTCGCCGCATCACATTTAACGAGGGCGGCGAAAAGGGGAAGCGCCCGGCGGCCGAAACTTTTTTCGCGCCGCTTTCGTCACTTCAATATTCCAAAACCCTAATGTAAAGAATGCTGAAACATATCTGACCGATAATCCCAGGCGTTGGGGACGAAACGGATGAACACGGTCGTTGAGGCGGAGCGTCGTATCCCGCAAAGAGAGACGCATCCACAGGAATGCCCCCGCTGTCGCGGGGCAAAGCAGATTTTCGTGTGCGCGCGCTGGCTGAGCTCGAACGGCCATTGCTGCCCGGAAGGCACGCACCGGCTCAGTTGTCCGGGGCAAAGCATCGCGTGCCTGGATTGCGGCGGACAAGAAACCGGCTAGCGATCGAGGACCGTCGCGGTCCAAGAGCGGCCCCGCCGTCGGCGCCCGGCGCTCGCGCCGCGCTGTCATTAAAGTTTGACGTAGCCAATCCTGCCTAGTCTGCTGCAATCATTGCCTTTATGGACCTGACTATTGCCTTGCGCGTTGCCGGCGCTTACCACTTGCCGAACTTCACGATCTCCTCAGGCCCGGCAAGACAATGATCGCACGACTGCGACGCGCCCTGCGCTGGCAAGCGCTACCGCTGCTTGCCGGCTTTGCCATCGTCGCCGCCATCATCGGCGCGCGTGCCATTCTTGCCGAAGCCCAGATCACCGACCGCGACGCCAGCCGCGAGGCGATCGAGGCGCAGCAATTGCTTTCGGGTCTGCTTTCGCTCGCCCAGGATGCCGAAACCGGCCAGCGCGGCTATCTGCTGACCGGTGAGAAGAACTACCTCCAGCCCTACCAGAACGCGCTTGAAGGGATGCCGGTCTTGCTTGCGCGCCTCGACGAGATGTTGCCGGCAGGCAGCGACCGGGCGCAGCAGGTGGTGGGCATCAAGGATGCGCTGGCCCGCAAGCAGGCCGAACTGGCCGAAACGATCCGGCTTTACGACAGCGGCAACATGGCGAAGGCGCTGGATGTCGTGCGCAGCGGCCGCGGCAAGCTGGACATGGATCAGATCCGCGCCAATATCGACGCGATCCGGCGCATCGACGGCGCCAACGTCAACGCTCGCGCCTTGCGCATGGAAGAGATCGAGGGCTGGCTGCGCGTCGGCTCATTCGCGGCGCTGCTCGGCATCTTCCTGCTCGGCATCTACACGATCCGCCAGTCCAGCCGCCGCTTCAGCGCGGTGGTCGCCGCCCAAAATGAGCTGAGCGCCAAGAATGCGGCGCTCGTCAACGAGATCGAGACGCGCGAAAAGGCGGAAGCACAACTTCGCCAGGTGCAGAAGATGGAAGCCGTCGGCCAACTCACCGGCGGCATCGCCCATGATTTCAACAACATGCTGGCCGTCATCACCAGCGCCATGAACCTGGCGCAGCGCAAGCTTTCGCGCGGTGAGTACGACGTGCAGAGTTTTGTCGAAGCAGCCGCCGACGCCGCGGCACGCGCCGCCAACCTGACGGCAAGGCTGCTTGCCTTTTCCAGGCAGCAGCCGCTAGCGCCGCAAATCGTCGACGCCAACCGCCTGGTCACCGGCATGTCGGACCTGCTGCGCCGCACGCTCGGCCAGGCGATCGAAATCGAGACGGTGCTGGCCGGCGGACTGTGGAAAACGCACGCCGATCCGAGCCAGGTCGAAAACGCGGTCATCAACCTGGCGGTCAACGCGCGCGATGCCATGGACGAGAAAGGCAAGCTGACCATCGAGACGGCAAATTGCTATCTCGACGAGGCCTATGCGGCGGGCCATCCGGAGGTGAAAGCCGGGCAATATGTCATGATCGCGGTGACCGACACCGGCACCGGCATGCCGCCGGACGTGATCGCAAGAGCCTTCGAGCCGTTCTTCACGACCAAGCCGCTGACCAAGGGGACCGGGCTGGGACTGAGCCAGGTGTTCGGCTTCGTCAAGCAATCCGGCGGGCACGTCAAAATCTATTCGGAGCCGGCCGAAGGCACGACGATCAAGATCTACCTTCCCCGTTTCACCGGTTCGGAAGAAGCGGTGCCGGCAAAGGCAAGCGCCAGAAGAGATGTGCCGGCGACCGAAACCATCCTGCTTGTCGAGGACGATGCCCGCGTGCGTGCCTCGACGTCCGCGATATTGCTCGAACTCGGCTACACAGTCATTGAGGCGGCCGGCAGCGAGGAGGCGCTGCGCAAGCTGGCGGAGAACGCGGCGATCGCGCTGATGCTGACCGACATCGTCATGCCAGGCATGAATGGCCGTCAGTTGGCGGAGGAAGCGAAAAAGCGCGGGCTCTCGGCGAAGGTGGTGTTCATGACCGGATTCACCCGCAACGCGGTCGTGCACAACGGCGTGCTCGACCACGATGTGCATTTCATCGCCAAACCTTTCACGCTGGAGCAACTGGCGACGAAACTGCGGGATGTACTTGCTGTGGCTTGAGAGATACCGGCGCCGGTCCTGGGACGGATCACGCCGCTCCGGGACGGCTTAAGCCGCCCCGGAGACGCCCTACACCGCTCTTAAACTAGATCCGTCCGAGCACGACCAGGATGATGACGATCACCAGGACGAGCCCGAGACCGCCGCCGCCATAGTAGCCCGTACCGTAGAACGGTCCGCCGCCAAGGCCGCTGAAGCCGCCAAGCAGGGCAAGAATAAGAATGATGATGAGAATTGTGCCGAGGCCCATGGTTTCTTCCTCTTTCTGACTGCGCGATCCCGCGCCTAGTTTTGCCCGATGTCCCGCCTTGTTCTTGAGGAGATGAACTCACGAGCGGCTTGCGAGTTCCGCCACTGGGAGTTGATGCTTAGCCGGCGTTCGTGAAGTGGAATGAAACGATCGGCGGCCCGCGATTGGATACAGGTCTCGCGGGAGCCAAAAACATCAGCGCAACAGCGACGGCAATCGACGCGCCGATCGTGGTCGTGTGGAATATGTCTTTCCTCCCTGAATATTCGAAGGTGCTAAACAACGCGCCCGCCTGCCTTCCGTTCCACAGCCCCCTCGCCGGAACCATTTGGCGACCCTCACGTTTGAAACAGCCCGCTTCGGGCAAGCTTGAGGACAAGAGGGAGACTGCGGGCTATGGGCGCGTCAATTCTTATCGGTATCCTGATCACTTTCCTGGTGATCATCCTCGTGCTCTATCTGGTCCAGCGCCTGCCGCTCGATGCCCGCGCGAAGCAGATCGCACAGATCATCGTCATCATCATCGGCATCATTTCGCTGCTCAAATACCTTGCGGTGTTCTAGGCGTGATCCATATTCGATACCGGGACCAATTTTGGAAGCCGGTGTGGCATGAAGAACAACCTGTCGATCCTGCTTGTTACCGGCATAGCCCTGTGCAGCGCGAGCGTTGCCTATGCGCGACCGGATACGCGCGCCATGACGTGCTCGCAAACGCGCGCGCTGATCCAGAGTAACCATGCTGTCGTGCTAACCACCGGTGCGAACACCTATGACCGGTTCGTGCGGCAGTTCGGCGTCGAGTGCGACTGGCCTGAAATCCCGATCTCCATCAGTGTTCCGACGCGGAATGGCGGATGCTGGGTCTATCGTTGCGGGGAGCCGGCCTCCAACCTTTTCCCCAATTGAGTGGCGTTTCTTGCGCCGCGGTGCAAGAAACGCTGCAACCTTCCACGGCAGGCAACAGGAGGAACGGTCATGTCCAACGACACCATACGCAGCGGCAGTTGCCTGTGCGGTGGCGTGCAGTTCCAGGTGAGCGGTGAACCGCTGCGGGTCGGCCTTTGCCATTGCAAGGACTGCCGCAAGACAAGCGGATCGGTCTTCCATGCCTATGCCGTGTGGCCACGACAGGCTTTCGAAACCACCGGCATCACCGGCACCTATGGCGCCAGAAGTTTTTGCCCGACCTGCGGCGGTCGCGTTCCGTTCGTCGGCGAGGACGAGGTTGAGGTGACGATCGGCAGCCTGGACGTGGCTCCGACAGAGGGGCTGGCGCCGGGCTACGAGCTCTGGATCGGCCGACGCGAGCCCTGGTTGCAAGCCGTGCCCGAGGCACGCCAATTCGAGCATGACCGGGTGTCCGATGATTCGGTTGTCGCCGGATTTGAAACAGATGAGCGGCAGCGAAAGTCGGCCTAAATCCGCGACCTTTGTAAGACTTAGGTCTGAGCATGAATGATCTTCGGTCGAGAAGCACCATCAGCGGGCTCGGGGATCTGCGTCCATTGCCGCGCCGTGCTGCACTTTTTCCCGCTATTTCGCATTTTCAACCAGCGGTCGGTTTGCCGTCTTGCGAAGCGCCATTAGCATCCATGGCAGATACTTGAAGGCCACCGCCGGCGCGGTCTCAGTCAACACCGCGCACTGGTTTTATTTGTTTTACAAATATAAGAATGTTAGCAGACGCCGCCTGTAGCCAGGAATAATGCAAGCTTCGGGGTCTTTCATCCTTTGGTAGATTTACTTATCGAGTGAACTACCAAGCTGCGGTTGCAATACCGCAGTGAAAATTCTTTCGGTTCAAGAAATTTTTCAATACGGCTATTTCTGGATATATCAAATACGACATCCGAATATCCGGCGTGCAGTATGACTTTGGACCTTGTACAAAAGACCATCTTTGTTTCTTTCAATTTTCGCTACATAGTGTTTTCGAATCTTGAAACCGGACGGGGCGGTTTCCATGACGTCGGCGCCTTTACGTAGCTGCAACATACACATGCGGTATCCACCTATTGACGGGTTCTGGACCTGGGATATCAAGCGTGACCGGGTCTATGGCGATGCCAATCTTTCCGCCTATTTCGGGCTGACGCTCGACGAATTCTCGCATGGGGCGCCGCTTGAACGCTGCATGCAAAGCATCGAGCGGGACGACCGCCCAAGGGTTCGGCTGGCCATCCGCAAGGCGGTAGAGCGAAGGGCGGGCTTCAGGGAAGTCTACAAGGTTCGTTCCGAAAAGATGGGCCTGCGCAAGATTCTGGCTGTCGGCCAGTGCTATGTTGACGATTGCGGCGAGGCCGCGCTCTACCCCGGCTGGTTCGTCGACCTGACGCAGGATACCGCATGCGAGGCGCAGGCCTTGCGCGAGGTCCACAACCACGTCGAACAGGCCAAGGATATTGCGCGGTCGATCGGGCACGACATGTTGTCCTATCTGCTCGACAACGTCGAGGAAGAGGTCGAGCAACGGCTTGGGGTGAGATCGGGGAGGCGCAAATCGTCCTGAAGCAGCCCTTGCCAGTGTCGCGCCCAGCCCCTTGCGGATCAGCTTTTGGGCGGCAGCTTGTCGCGCCGGCCGACTTCCGCCGTGACCATGCGCGCAAATTGCGATTGGGGCGACCGGCGCTCTATAAGCTTCGCCCTTTCCAGGGCCCCATCGCCGTAAAATTCGATCAGCACGCTGGCGGCCTTGGCGGCATCGGCTCGCAGCCTGCCGAAATCGGCCTCGCCGCTTTCGCTCGAAGGTTCGCTCCTGGCAATCACGTCAAGCATGGCTTGCAACTTGTCAGGAGTGCTGCCCTCGTCTTCGTGCATGGTCCCCACCCGATTGGGCACGTAAAATATCGACAATTTTGCGCGATGTCCAACAGGTTCGTTGATCGAGCGTTAGTGCAACCGAGTACAGCTTCACCGTGAGCGAGGCCACAACCTTCATACAAGCATAGTGGCCCAAACTTACCGCGCATACATTTGGGGGCACCCATGGACCAGCCTAGCAAAATGGAAAACCTGCAGTTCGCGCAGGGAATATTGCGGGAGCTTCGCCAGAAAGCGGAAGCTGATGGCGAGAAGCTTCTGACTTATCTGATCGATATGGCATATCTCGAAGCCAGCGATCGCATCCGGGCTCACTGGATCGGCAGCCACGACCACGAAGGTCGCCGAGCCAAGGGCTGACCGCCCGGGCTACTCGCCCGGAACGCAAAAAAAGCCCGCCATGCCTTGCGGCACGGCGGGCGGGAATTCCCAGGCGATGGCGGCTATGTCAAAGACAGCCTGCCCGCTGATTTATGACGCTGCGGCCTGTTGACGGACCGGAAGCTTCCAGCCCGGCCGGGCGAAGTGGCAGGTATAGCCGTTCGGATAGCGCTCCAGATAGTCCTGGTGCTCGGGCTCGGCCTCCCAGAACGGGCCAAGCGGAGCGAGTTCGGTGACGACCTTGCCGGGCCACAATCCAGACGCATCGACGTCGGCGATCGTATCTATCGCGACCTGCTTCTGCTCATCGTTGGCATAGAAGATCGCCGAGCGATAGCTCAGGCCGACATCGTTGCCCTGGCGGTTTTTTGTCGTCGGATCGTGGATCTGGAAGAAAAATTCAAGCAGCGAGCGGAAACTGGTCTTGGTCGGATCGAACATGATCTCGATCGCCTCGGCATGGGTGCCGTGGTTGCGGTAGGTGGCGTTGGGTACGTCGCCGCCGCTGTAGCCGACCCGGGTCGATATCACGCCGGGAAGACGGCGGATCAGATCCTGCATGCCCCAGAAGCAGCCGCCGGCAAGGACCGCGCGTTCGGTGGAAGAAGCCATGTCATACCTCCTTTGGATTGCTCCATAGATAGGAATTGTGGCCTGCTTCTTCCAGCCGCTCAAGCGTCTGGCAGAGACAAGATGGTGTTGGCTTGCCTCACGCCCGCCGGCGCCGCAGCCGGCGAAAAGCGCCTGGGCTTGCTTCCCGGCGACGCTGTGCTATCCGCTCTCCCCATCGAACACGGGTGATCTTGGTGAAATGCCTGGTACGCCGGCGTGGCGGCGACGCCTTCGCTCAGCGCCGCGGAAGTCTGCTGCTATCTCAGCCACCGCCGGTGCTGGCAGATCATCGCCGACGGCAATGACCGGTACGGCGTCGTCTTTGAAGACGACGTCGTCTTCAGCGCCGATGCGGGGCTGCTGCTCTCCGACGATCAATGGGTGCCGCGCGACGCCGACGTGGTCAAACTGGAGAGCTTCTTCATCAAGGTCCGGTTGGCGCGCAAGCATGTCGCCGTCGGCAATGGCTATTCCGTCGCGCGCCTTGTTGGTGAGCATGTCGGCGCCGCCGGTTATCTCGTATCCAAGGTGGCCGCGCAAAAGCTCATCCGGCGCACCGGGCCTGCGCGGCACGTTGTCGACCATGTGCTGTTCAGCCCGACCCTGCTCACCTGCTCGCTCAACACCACCTACCAGCTGACACCCGCGCTGTGCGCCCAAAGCCAGTTCATCGTCGGCGGCGAGGTGCTTCCGACACTGATCCAGGTCGATCCGCCGCACCGGCGCAAACGAGTGATCGACAAGATCCGCAGCGAAGCCTCGCGAGGCCTGGCGCATGTTCGCAACCGCAGCTTTTGGGGAACGGAAGAACTCCCTGCCGTCGCGTTCAAGGCCCCGTAAGGCAGCGCGACTTATTCTTCCCGCGCCGCCTTGAAGCGTCGCACCAAAACCTCGAAGACGATATCCGAGATCCACATCGCCGAGACGCCGATCAGGAAAGCCGCGGCAAGCGTGGTGGTGTCGTCCGGCGTGGGCATCGGCAGGCCGCTCGCCTCGAGCCAGGCGACCGTGGGCAGCGTCAGATAAGCGGCGGCCAAAGCGCCGCAGATCGGCGAAGCCACCATCTCGCGCAGTTTGTAGCGATGGCGCGACAGCGCCCTCAGCACGCCGCCGGCGAGGCCGGCCGCCACAACCTGGCCCTTGATGCCTAGCAGATCGAAGATGTCGTGCATCAGCGCCTCCAGCCGCAGAGTTTTTCGCCCTTGCGATTGTGAGCGAGCAGCGCGCTTGCCTCTTCGTCCGACAGTGCATCGACCGCCTTGGTGGAGAGACGCAACGGCGAGGAGACAGCGCAGAAGCCGCCCTTGGCCGTCGTGCAGCCGGCAAGCGCGGCGACGAGGGCGACGGCGATCAATCCCTTGCCCATGACTTCAGCTCCTTTTTGATCGCTTCTGCCGACAGCGCGCCGATGTCGTTGTCGACCTGATCGGCAAGCGTGCGGGCGGCAGCCTCTGCCTGCGCTTGCTTGTCGCGCTCGGCCCTGGCGCCGGCGAGCCGCTGCTGAAAACCCCAGCCGAACGCGCCGACGATGCCCGCGCCGATCGCAAGAATGGTCGGATTGCTGAGAAACCAGGCGAGAAGCGCGCTCATAGCAACGCTCCGATGAAGAGGCCGGCGACAAAGCAGGCCGCGCCGACGATGGCATAGGGCTTGGCGGCTTCCAGATAGGCGACAAGCACGGATTTGAGATTTTCCATGGTCAATGCTCCCAGCCGAACTTGCGGGCGAGGTAGTGCCACCACTCGGTGCCGGCGGCGATGGCGAGACCAATGCCAGCCTCGATGGCCGCCTGAATGTCCGGATCCGTTGAAAATGCGGAGGCGTCGTCGGCGCCGAACAGGCCCCGGGCGACAAGCGCGGCGGCGACATAGCGCAGCGCGATTCTGATGATGACAGCAGTCATTGGCAAAACACTCCAAGCACGTTGCAGGGAAGATGCGCGGTCCAGGCGGCGGCCCAGCCGAGCGCCAGCGCGATCAGGGCGAGGACGCCAGCCGCCTTGCCTGGCATGGGGGAGCCGCCCAAAGGCGGAGATGCGCCCGAAGTTGGGACCTTGGCCGCAGGCGTGGCAGGCGGCTGGCCGCCGGCAGGCGCTCCGGCTCTCGTCGTGCCGGCGCCGGCCGCGGGCGCCGGAGTGGCGCTGTTGGATGCCGGTGCCGGCGAAGCGGCCTCCGCCGCCCTTGGCGCCGACATCAGCAGTGCCTGCTGGCGCACCGAAGCGACGCGCGCGCTCCAGCCCCGGCCAAAGCTCGGCCAGGTCGGCAAGCGCTGGAGGAAGGCAAGCCGGGCATCGCAGAGCGCGTCGACAACGACGCCGGCCGGCTTTGCGCGGGCCGCGGCAAGCGTCGCCGGGCCGATGCGGCCATCCTGGGCAACACCAAGCACCGCCTGAAGATATTTCGCCGCCCTGCCCGGCCCGCTGTTCACCGCGAAGTCGAAGACGGCATAGTCGATGCCGTCCGGCAGTTCGGCACCGGCGACCGCGTCCCAGTAGAAACGGCGATAAACCGTCGCGATCTGAGCGTCGCTGATCTTGCGGAGGTCAGCCTTCGTCGCATCGGCCTTCACATAGAGGCGGAAATTGGCGAGCGTGACACCTTTCATGGTGGCGCCCCCAGGATCAGCTGGATTGTCCGACCACCGGCCTTCGGATTTCAGGACGAGCGCAAGCGCCCGCGCGAAGTTGCGGTCCATGGGGGGCTCCGTAAGGTTGTGGGAAAGAAAAAAGGCCCGCCGAAGCGAGCCTGTTTGTGTCTGACGAACTACGTCTTAGGCGAGCTAGGGCTTGATAAACGCCACGTTATAAACTTTGCCGTCCTCTAGAATATTCGGTTC
>JAEKLU010000346.1 GCA_019509685.1 Mesorhizobium sp.
ACGTCTCCTTCGGCGTCGACAAGGGCGCCGTGCATGGGCTGATGGGCGAGAACGGCGCCGGTAAATCCACCCTGATCAAGATCCTGTCGGGCGACCAGCATGCCGATGAAGGCGAGATTGGCATCGATGGCAAGGTCCAGGCCTATTCATCGACAAGGGACGCCTTCGACAATGGCGTCATCGTCATCCACCAGGAATTGCAGCTCGTCCCCGAACTGACCGTGGCCGAAAACCTCAGCCTCGGCCGTTTTCCCGCCCGCGCCGGCATCATCGCCGGCCGCCGGATGCTGGATGATGTCGGCGCCAAGCTGAGATCGGCCGGCATCGACATCGACATGCGCCGCAAGGTCAAGACGCTGTCCATCGGCGAACGCCAGATGGTCGAGATCGCCAAGGCGATCATGCTCGACGCGCGCGTCATCGCGCTGGATGAGCCGACCTCATCGCTGTCGTCGCGCGAAAGCGAAATCCTGTTTGCCCTGATCGATCGCCTGCGCGGCGAGGGCAAGGTCATCATCTACGTCTCGCATCGCCTGGACGAAGTGTTTCGTCTTTGCGACAGCCTCACCGTGCTGCGTGACGGCAAGCTCGCGGCGCACCACGCCTCACTGAAAGGTGTTACGCGCGACCAGGTTGTCGCCGAAATGGTCGGCCGTGAAATCTCCGACATCTGGGGTTTTCGCCAGCGCAAATCAGGCGATGTCCGCCTGAAGGTCGAGTCTCTCTCTGGCCCCAAACTGAAGATCCCGGCCAGTTTCGAGGCCCGCGCCGGCGAGATCGTCGGCTTCTTCGGCCTGATCGGCGCCGGGCGCTCGGAGTTGATGCGGCTGGTCTTCGGCGCCGACCTGCGCTCCGGCGGCGCCATCACCGTCGACGGCAAGCTGGTCCGCGCCGCCGATCCGCATGACGCGATCCGCGCCGGCATCGTGCTGTGCTCGGAAGACCGCAAGCACGACGGGATTATCCAGGGACGCTCGATCGAGGAGAACATCAACATCTCGTCGCGGCGCCATTACACCCGTTTCGGCGTCCTCAACCGCGCCAGCGAGATCGAAACCGCCGAGACCTTCATCAAGAAGCTCAAGGTGCGCACGCCCTCGCGCAAGCAGGACATCATCAACCTCTCCGGCGGCAACCAGCAGAAGGTTATTCTTGGCCGCTGGCTGTCGGAGCAGGGCGTGCGCGTCCTCATCGTCGACGAGCCGACGCGCGGCATCGATGTCGGCGCCAAAGCGGAAATCTACGAACTGCTCTACCAGCTTGCCGAAGACGGCATGGCGATCGTCGTCGTCTCGTCGGAACTGCCGGAGGTGATGGGCATCTGCGACCGCATCCTGGTGATGTGCGGCGGACGCATCAGCGCCGAACTCGACCGGAACCAGTTCGCCGAGAAGGCGATCCTGGCCGCTGCCCTTCCCGACCAGAAAACCCCCGACGCGATCGCATCCTGAGGATTTGCCATGACCGACCAGTTGAAGAAGCTCCTGCTCGGCGAACAGGGTCTCGTCGTCATCTTCATCGTCGCCTTCGCCCTGGTGTCGCTCCTGGTGCCGAACTTCCTCACCGACCGCAACATGCTTGGCCTGCTGCAGTCGGTGGTCACCGTCGGCATCGTCGCCTGCACCATGATGTTCTGCCTCGCCGCGCGCGATTTCGACCTGTCGGTCGGTTCGATCGTCGCCTTTGCCGGCATGGTCGCCGTGATGGCATCGAACTACACCGGTTCGATCCTGCTGGGCCTCCTGGCGGCGATCGCCTGCGGCGCCTTTGTCGGCTTCATCAACGGCGTCGTCATCGCCAAATTCCACATCAACGCGTTGATCACGACTTTGGCCACCATGCAGATTGTGCGTGGCCTTGCGCTGATCGCCTCCGACGGCCGTGCCGTCGGCATCAACAGCCCGGATTTCTACCAGCTCGCTTTGTCGAAGCTGCTCGGCATCCCGACGCCGATCTGGGTGCTGGCGGTTTTGTTCGGCATTTTCGGCTTCGTCCTGAACCGCACCATTTTCGGCAAGAACACGCTGGCCATTGGCGGCAATCCGGAGGCCTCGCGCCTTGCCGGCGTCAATGTCGACAGGACCCGCATCTGGATTTTCGCGCTGCAGGGCGTCGTCTGCGGCATCGCCGGCATCCTGCTTGCCTCGCGCATTACCTCGGGCCAGCCCAACGCGGCGGTCGGGCTCGAGCTTTCCGTTATCTCGGCCTGCGTGCTCGGCGGCGTCTCGCTTGCCGGCGGGCGCGCCACCATGTCCGGCGTCATCGTCGGCGTGCTGATCATGGGCATCGCCGAAAATGCCATGAACCTGCTCAACATCCCGGCCTTCTATCAGTACATCGTGCGCGGCGTTATTTTGCTCCTGGCGGTGCTGCTCGACAATCTGCGTTCCTCGGCTTTGGGCCGACGTTGACCCGTCTTCGACTGGAGTGACTGATATGGCTGAACGCCTGTCCGGCAAACGCATCTTCCTGACCGGCGCCGCGCAAGGCATCGGCCTTGCGATCGCCGAGGCTTGTCTGGCCGAGCAAAGCTGTTCTTAGTCGACCGCGATGGCGGGCTTCTCGGTAGGGCCGTTGCCGGCCTCTCCGCACCGCGCGGTCACATCAGGCATTGCACCGCCGATATCGCCGATGCAGCCGTCATTGCCGAAGCCGTGGCGCGCGCGACCGTCGAGATCGGCCCCATCAACGCGCTGATCAACAATGCCGGCATGAATGTGTTTTCGACGCCGCTCGAGGCGACCGAGGAGGAGTGGAACCGCAATTTCGACGTCAACGTCAAGGGCGCATGGAACTGCAGCAAGGCAGTATTGCCGGGCATGATCGCCAGTGGCGGCGGCGCCATCCTCAACATCGCCTCGACGCACAGCTTTACCATCATCCCGCACACCTTCCCTTATCCGGTCGCCAAGCACGCGCTGCTCGGCCTGACCAAATCGCTGGCGCTTGAATATGCCGGGCAGGGCGTGCGCGTGAACGCACTGGCGCCCGGCTATGTCGAAACGCAGAAGGCGATCGACTATTGGAACAGTTTTCCCGATCCGGCGGCGGCGCGCACCAATACTCTGGCGCTGCATCCCGGCGGCCGCATCGCGATCGCGCGCGAGATCGCGCTTGCCGCGGTGTTCATGATTTCCGACGAGTGCCCGTTCATGAACGCGGCCACCCTCGTCGTCGATGGCGGGCTCAGCCAATTGCAGCACCCCGCCTAAGTTCGGGAAAAGCCATGACCAAGAGACGATCGCAGCACTGGTTCGGCGGGCTGGGCAAGGATGCCTTCATCCACCGCAGTTGGATGAAGAACAACGGCCTGCCCGACGATGCTTTCGACGGCCGTCCGGTGATAGGCATCTGCAACACCTTCTCCGAATTCACGCCCTGCCACGTGCACTTTCGCGGCCTGATCGAACACATCAAGGCCGGCGTGCTCGAAGCCGGCGGCCTGCCGCTGGAATTCCCGGTGTTCTCCTGCGGCGAATCCAATCTGCGGCCGACGGCGATGCTGTTTCGCAACCTCGCCTCGATGGATGTCGAGGAAGCGATCCGCGGCAACCCCATGGACGGTGTCGTGCTGATGGCCGGCTGCGACAAGACCACGCCGTCGCTGGTGATGGGTGCTGCCTCCTGTGACCTGCCTTCGATCGTCATCTCCGGCGGGCCGATGCTCAACGGCCGCTTCCAGGGTCGCGAGATCGGCTCCGGCACCGACGTCTGGAAGTTTTCGGAAGATGTCCGCGCGGGCGTGATGAGCGAACAGGATTTCGCCAATGCCGAGAGCGCCATGTCGCGCTCGCCCGGCCATTGCATGACCATGGGCACGGCCTCGACCATGGCGTCGATGGTCGAAGCGCTCGGCCTGGCGCTGCCTGGCAATGCCGCCTATCCCGCGGTCGATGCGCGCCGCAACCGCACCGCTCGCATGACGGGGCGGCGCATCGTCGAAATGGTCAATGAGGATCTGCGCCCATCGGCCATCCTCACCAGGCAGACCTTCGCCAACGCCATCCGCGTTAACGGCGCCATCGGTGGCTCGACCAACGCGGTCGTGCACCTGCTGGCGATTGCCGGCCGCGTTGGAACCGAACTCAGCCTCGACGACTGGGACCATTTTGGTCGCGACGTGCCGACCATTCTCGACCTGATGCCGTCAGGCCGCTTCCTGATGGAGGATTTCTGCTACGCCGGCGGCATTCCGGCCGTCATGAAAGAGATCGCCGACATGCTCGATCTCGACGCGCTGACGGTGACCGGCAAGAGCGTGGGTGAGAACATCGCCGACGCCCAAAACTACAATCCGGAGGTGATCCGCCCGCGCGACAAGGCACTGACACCGCATGGCGGCATCGCGGTGCTGCGCGGCAACCTTGCACCCGACGGCGCCATCATCAACGACGATCCCGCGCTCGACATCGACGAGACCTCGATCATGGTATTGAAGAATTGCGGTCCAAAGGGCTATCCGGGCATGGCCGAGGTCGGCAACATGGCGCTGCCGCAAAAGCTCCTGAAGCAGGGCATCCGCGACATGATCCGCATTTCCGACGCCCGCATGTCCGGCACCGCCTTCGGCACGGTCGTGCTGCATGCGGCGCCAGAAGCGGCTGTTGGCGGACCGCTGGCGCTGGTCAAAAGCGGCGACGTGATCGAACTCGATGTCGAGTCGCGAAAGCTGCATCTCGACGTCTCGGACGAGGAACTGGCGCGGCGGCGTCAATCCTGGCAGCCGCCCGTGCCGGCAATGCGCGGCGGCTATCAGGGCCTCTATGTCGACCATGTCCTGCAGGCCGACCGTGGCGCCGATCTTGATTTCCTTGTGGGCAGTCGCGGCCATGCCATTCCACGCGAAAGCCATTGAGGTCGACGAGGATGCCAAGCTTCCGGCCCAATGATTTCCATGGCATCCACGCCATCCTCTACGCACTCTTCGACGGTCAGGAAAAACTCGATCGCGCGGCGATGCGCAGGCAGGTCGAGATCTGCCTGGCGAGCGGTGTGCACGGCATGGCCGCCCTCGGCCTTGCGACCGAAGTCGCCAAGCTGACCGAAGCCGAGCGCCGGACGGTCATGGACTGGACGGCGCAGGACACCGCCGGCAAGGTACCGCTCGCCTTCACCATCTTTGGGTCTTCGGTTGCCGAGCAGATCGCGCAGGTGCGTCATGCCGAAAGTGTCGGGGCGGATTGGGTGGTCCTGCAGCCTCCACCGGTCGGGTCTTATGGCGCATCCGAATACATCCGCTTCTTCGGCCGTGTCGCGGAGGCGACCGACCTGCCGGTGGCGATCCAGAACGCGCCGGCTTTTTTCGGCCGTGGGCTGACATCGGATGAAATCCGCGACCTCGTCACGCTTCACCCCAACATCAAGCTGGTCAAGGGCGAAGGCCCGGTCACCGACATTGCCGGCCTGATCGAGCGCACCGAAGGCCGGATTCCCGTCTTCAACGGGCGCGGCGGGCTGGAACTGATCGACAATTTCCGCATCGGTTGCCGGGGCATGATCCTGGCGCCGGACTGTATCGATCATGCCGTGCGCGCCTATGAGGCGTTCCGCGCCGGCGATGAAGCAGCAGCCGATGTCGCCTATGCCGGAATGCTG
>JAEKLU010000347.1 GCA_019509685.1 Mesorhizobium sp.
AGGGGGGCGCGGCAGTTGTCGCGCCCTCTTGATTCTTTCATCATACTCGAGGTGAAAAGGCTGTTAGGAGATCATGGGACTCCAGCGCGGATCCATACGCAGGACGGGGGAAGGCAATCACTATGTCCAGACTAAAAGGCAAGGTCGCGTTGATCACCGGCGGCACCAGCGGCATCGGCCTGGTGACGGCGCGCCGTTTCATCGAGGAAGGCGCGCGCGTCGCCATCACCGGCACCAATGCTGGCCGTCTGGAGGAGGCCCGCAACACCCTTGGCAGTGAGGTGCTCGTCATCGCCGCCGACGCCGGGGATATCGTTGCCCAGAACGACATCGCGCGGCGGATCGAGGAAACCTTCGGCAAGCTCGACGCTCTCTTCCTCAACGCCGGCATCGCCGATCTGCGCCCGCTTGGCGACTGGACCGAGGCGGCGTTCGACAGGAGTATCGATATCGACCTCAAGGGGCCGTACTTCCTGGTCAAGGCGCTCGTGCCGCTGTTTTCGAACCCGTCGTCGATCATCCTCAGCGGCTCGGTCAACGCGCATATGGGAATGGCTGGAACGCACGTCTATGCACTGGCCAAGGCCGGCATGATTTCGCTGGCGCGAACGCTGTCCGGCGAACTGATAGGGCGCGGCATTCGCGCCAATGTAGTCAGCCCAGGTCCGATCGACACGCCCCTCAACGACAAGCTTGGGCTGGACCCGGACGCGGCGAAGGCGCGCGCGAAAGCAGTGGTCGGCCTTGTGCCTGCCGGCCGTTTCGGAACCGCCGAGGAAATTGCCAATGCGGTGGTGTTTCTTGCCTCCGACGAATGCCCTTATATGGTCGGTGCGGAAATGCTGATCGACGGCGGTTTGAGCATTGCCTGAAAGCACAAGCACCCGCCTGACGGCGGGTGCCTTTGTCTATCCAGGATGACGATTCTAGGCTTTGAAGAAGGCCAAGAGGTCGGCGTTGATGACATCCGCATGGGTTGTCGCCATGCCGTGCGGGAAGCCCTTGTAGACCTTGAGCTCGCCCTTCTTGAGCAGCTTGACCGAGAGCAGCGCAGAGTCTGCGATCGGAACGATCTGGTCGTCGTCGCCATGCATCACCAGCACCGGCACCTCGATTGCCTTCAAATCCTCGGTGAAGTCGGTCTCTGAGAAGGCCTTGATGCAGTCGTAATGCGCCTTGGTGCCGCCCATCATGCCCTGGCGCCACCAATTCTCGACGACAGCCTGCGAGACTTCCACGCCGGGACGGTTGAAGCCGTAGAACGGACCGGCTGCGACATCGTGGAAGAACTGGGCGCGGTTGGCGGCCTGGGCGGAGCGGAAACCATCGAAGACTTCGATCGGCAGGCCGCCAGGATTGGCCGGGGTCTTCAGCATGATCGGCGGCACGGCGCCGAGCAACGCCGCCTTGGCGACACGGCCGCCTGAGCCATATTTCGCGACATAGCGCGCCACCTCGCCGCCACCGGTCGAATGGCCGACATGGATGGCGTTCTTGAGGTCGAGATGTGCGGCAAGTTCCGCGACATCGGCCGCATAGGTGTCCATCTCATTGCCGATATCGGTCTGGGTCGAGCGGCCATGGCCGCGCCTGTCATGGGCAATGACGCGGTAGCCCTTCGACAGGAAAAACAGCATCTGGGCGTCCCAATCGTCACTGCTCAGCGGCCAACCGTGATGGAATACGATCGGCTGACCCGTCCCCCAATCCTTGTAGAAAATCTCGGTTCCGTCCTTGGTGGTGATCGTGCTGCTGCCAAGCTTGGTCATCTCAATCTCCATGATTTCGTTTCGCGATAACCGATATCGCGATAACATATGGCTAGCGCAGCTCGGAACCATTGTCCATAAAATATATATCGCGATATCTTTTTTCGTGGTACATAGTTTGTGGTTAATCGGCAAAGGAATGGGTCGTGCCTCTCCCGTTGGACAATCAGCTGTGCTTCACGCTCTATGCCACCTCAATGGCGATCAATCGCACCTACAAGCCGATGCTGGACGAAATGGGCATCACCTATCCGCAATATCTGGTGCTGAATGCGCTGGGCGAGGCGGACGGCATATCGGTCGGCGGCATCGCGCACAGGCTCGCGCTGGAATCGAGCACCATCACGCCGCTGGTGAAGCGCATGGAACAGGCTGGCCTGGTCACCCGCCAGCGCAGCCAGGCCGACGAACGCCAGGTGCAGGTCGACCTGACCCCCGAAGGCCGCGCGCTGCTCACCCAGTGCAACTGCCTGAACGAGACCCTGATCGAGCGCTCCGGCATGACGCTCGCCGAGCTCGATGCCCTGAACCGCCAGATCCAGGCGCTGCGCGATGCGCTGAGCGGCGGCCAGGCAAGCGACGTCTAAGGTGTATTGAGATTCAGGTCAGGCCGAGTCGAAAATGGTGGCTTCCGAGAACCGGAGCGGAGCGTACTTTTTGTACGTGAGCACCGGAAGCGCAGGAAGCCGCCATTTGCAGGCCGGCCTCACCTGAATATCGATACGCCTAGTGGAGGCCGAATTCGCGCAGCAACT
>JAEKLU010000147.1 GCA_019509685.1 Mesorhizobium sp.
AACCGCTCCGACGACTTCGTGCAGCTTCTGTCGCGCTACTGGCATATCACCGACGGCCGGGGTCGCGTCGAGGAAGTGCGCGGCGCCGGTGTCGTCGGCGACCAGCCGGAGCTCAATCCCGGCGACAGCTATCAATACACCTCAGGCTGCCCGCTCTCGACGCCGTCCGGCATCATGGTCGGCCATTACACGATGCGCAACGGCCGCGGCGAGGTGTTCGACATCGCCATTCCGGCTTTCTCGCTCGACCTGCCCGGGACAAGGCGAACGGTGAATTAGGCAAGAGCGTTTTTTCTCCCCGTTTCACGGGGAGAAATGTCCGGCAGGACAATGAGGGGCGGCGCTAGCGTTGGGAGACTATCTTCCAGACAAAGCGACAATGCGCCTTTAGATCGCTGAAGGCCGCATTACCCCTCATCCGCCCTTCGGGCACCTTCTCCCCGTAAACGGGGAGAAGGAAAGGCTTCTCACTTCGCGAATTCCGCCGGATCGAAATCGTACTGCGTCGAGCAGAACTCGCAGGCGACGTGGATGCCGCCATCCTCGGTCGAGTCCTTGATCTCCTCAGCCGAAAATCCTGCGAGGATGCCGCGGATCTTCTCGCGCGAGCAGGAGCACTGGTCGGCGACGGGCACGCTACGGAAGACGCGCACGCCGTGCTCATGGAACAGACGATAGAGCAGCCGCTCGGCGCCCACCGTCGGGTCGATCAGCTCGGTCGGCTCGATGGTGCCGAGCAGCGCCAGCAATTCCTGCCAGGAATTGTCGGCCGGCTGATCGGTAACGTCGCGCGGATCGCCATCGCCGCCCGAAATATCCGGCACCCGCATACGCTCCGGCGCCTGCGGCAGGAACTGCGCCAGGATACCGCCGGCGCGCCACTGCTCGCGCGCGCCGCCGGGGCCGGGCGTCACCAGCTTGGCGACCGACATCCTGAGCTCGGTCGGGATCTGTTCCGACTGGCGGAAATAGGTGCGCGCCGCGTCTTCCAGCGTCTCGCCGTCGAGCTGAACGATGCCCTGATAGCGCTGCGTGTGTTCGCCCTGATCGATGGTCAGCGCCAGCACGCCGGTACCGAGCAGCGCCTGCTGGGAGGTCTCTCCCGCGGCAATCAGCGCCTGCAGGCGGTCGGCATCGAAGCGCGCATAGGCGCGCAGCGCATGCGGCGTGGAGAAATCCGCCACCAGCATGTCGACCGGCCCGTCGGTGCGGGTCTGCAGGATGAACTTGCCCTCGAACTTCAGCGAGGTGCCAAGCAGAACCGTCAGCACACAGGCCTCGGCCAGAAGCCGGGCGACCGGTTCGGGGTAATCGTGGCGGCTCAAAATAGCGTCGAGCATCGGCCCGAGCTGCACGGTGCGACCGCGCACGTCGAGCGGCGCGACCTCGTAAGGCACGACATGATCGTCGCCGGCGAAGCCGAATTCACCGAGTTGGGGTTGATGGTGCTCAGCCAAGGTATGGGTTTCCAACATGACAATACTCCGGGGCGCAACCATGCCGGCCCGCGGGCCGCATGCGTCGAAGCGCGTTCAATTTACGTGATGGCCCGCAAATAGGCATCACATATCCCCGGATCAAGTCGGGATATCCCCTGTATCGGTCGCGCTGGAGGGGTTCACTGCTTAACGAAAGCAGCGGACCCCTCCAGTTATTTGTCTTTGCGCAATCCCGGACGGAAAACCGTTTCACACTTTTCCTGGAATTGCCCCGGATCAAGCGCCCAGGCACCAGGCCAGCACCGCTTTCTGGGCGTGCAGCCTGTTCTCGGCCTCGTCGAAGACCACCGAATGCGGCCCGTCGATCACCTCGTCGGTGACTTCCTCGCCGCGATGCGCCGGCAGGCAGTGCATGAACAAAGCGTCGGGCTTGGCCTTGGCCATCAGTGCCGCATTGACTTGATAGGGCAGGAAGACGTTGTGGCCGCGGGCGCGATGCTCCTGGCCCATCGACACCCAGCTGTCGGTGACGACGCAATCCGCCTGATCGACGGCTTCTTCGGCCGAGCGGGAGAACCTGACCTTGCCGCCATTGGCCTTCGACCAGTCGACATATTTCTCGAACGGCTCGCTGCCCTCCGGCACCGCGACATTGACGTCGAAACGGAAACGCGCCGACGCCTCCAGCAGCGAATGCAGTACGTTGTTGCCGTCGCCGGTCCAGGCGAAGGTCTTGCCGGCCACCGGACCGCGATGCTCCTCGAAGGTCATGATGTCGGCCATCAACTGGCACGGATGGGTGTCGTCAGTCAGCCCGTTGATGACCGGCACGGTGGCGTTGTCTGTCAGCTCCAGCAGCCGCTCATGCGAGGTGGTGCGGATCATGATCGCATCGACATAGCGCGACAGCACCTTGGCGGTGTCGGCGATGGTTTCGGAGCGGCCGAGCTGCATCTCGGTGCCGGTCAGCATGATCGTCTCGCCGCCGAGCTGGCGCATGCCGACATCGAAGGACACGCGCGTACGCGTCGACGGTTTGTCGAAGATCATGGCCAGCACCTTGCCTTCGAGCGGTTTCGAGCGCTCGCCGGCTTTGAGCCTGGTCTTTCGCGCCACCGCGTCGTCGAGCATGACACGCAGGTCGCCCGCGGAAACAGCGGATAGATCAGTGAAGTGGCGAACACTCATCGGCGGGGTTTCCAGAAATTACTTGGCGGCTTCGGCCGCGATCGCGTCGGTCAGGCCCTTGGCGCCACCTCGGATGCGCTTCAGCGCCTCGCCGATTTCTTCGTCGGTGACGGTGAGCGGCGGCAACAGGCGGATGACATTGTCGCCGGCAGGCACCGCCAACAGGTGCTGGTCGCGCAGTGCCATGTTCACCTTGGTGTTGGGCATGGCGCATTTCAGGCCGAGCATCAGGCCAATCCCCCTGATGTCCTCGATGACATCGGGAAATTCGTCGGCAACCCCGGCAAGGCCCTGCTTCAAAAGCAGCGCCTTGCGCTGCACGTCCTCGAGAAAGCCTTCGGCCAGCACCACATCGAGCACCGCGTTGCCGACCGCCATAGCCAGCGGGTTGCCGCCGAAGGTGGTGCCGTGCACGCCGGCGGTCATACCGATCACGGCCTCGTCGGTGGCCAGGCAAGCGCCCATCGGGAAGCCGCCGCCAATGCCCTTGGCGATCGCCATGATGTCGGGCGTCACGCCGGTCCATTCATGCGCGAACAGCTTGCCGGTACGGCCGATGCCGCACTGGACCTCGTCGAAGATCAAAAGCAGACCGTGCTGGTCGCAGAGTTGGCGCAGCCGCTTCAACGACTGCGTCGGCACCGGACGGATGCCACCCTCGCCCTGCACCGGCTCGATCAGGATCGCCGCGGTCTCCGGCGTGATCGCCTTCTCGGCGGCGTCGATGTCGTCATAGGCCACCTGATCGAAACCCTCGACCTTCGGGCCGAAGCCTTCGAGATATTTGTACTGTCCGCCGGCGGCGATCGTCGCCAGCGTGCGGCCGTGGAAAGCGCCCTCGAAGGTGATGATGCGGAAGCGCTCGGGCTCGCCCTTGACGAAATGATAGCGCCTGGCCGTCTTGATGGCGCATTCCAGCGCCTCGGCGCCGGAATTGGTGAAGAACACCTTGTCTGCGAAGGTGGCATTGACCAGCCGCTCGCCCAGACGACGCTGCTCGGGAATCTCATAGAGGTTGGAGACATGCCAGAGCTTGGCGGCCTGCTCGGTCAATGCGGCGACCAGATGCGGATGGCTGTGGCCCAGCGAATTGACCGCGATGCCGCCGGCAAAGTCGAGATATCGCTCGCCCTTGTCGGTGACCAGCCAGGTCCCCTCCCCGTGGTCGAAGGCCAGGGGTGCGCGAGCAAAGGTCTCGTAAAGCGCCGAACCGCTCATTATATGCGTCTCCGGAACCGGAAATCAAAAAAGCCGCCAATGCGGCGGCCTTTGCGGCTTATGATGTTTTTCGGCCATGAAGTCAACGAAAACGTCGCGCAGAAGCGCGCGGCAAAGCCCCCCCGACGGCGCGCCGGCTCATCAGCGGCCCGCAAGTTGGGGAAAACCGAAAAAACCGATTCGTGTTGCCCTGGGGACTCTTGTCACCGAGTCAGCGCATAAGGTAATTGTAGTCGAGAAATAACTAGATTTCGTGCGGCGGACCTAATCACCCGGTACATGTGGTGTCGTTTGCCCGGCGAGAGCCGGGGCGGGAAAGGATTCTGACTGCCGTACGCCTCACAGGAGCGCGGTCTCATGAACTGGACTGACGAGCGGGTCGAACTTCTCAGGAAATTGTGGTCGGAGGGTCTGAGCGCCAGCCAGATTGCCGCTCAGCTGGGCGGAGTGAGCCGCAATGCCGTCATCGGCAAGGTCCATCGCCTGAAGCTGTCGGGCCGCGGTCGCGCGACAGCCGCCCCGGCGCGGCAGAAGAAGACGGTGCAGGGCGCCTCGATGCAGAAATCGGTAGCCCGCGCGGCCAGCACCTCGCGCCATGGCCATGTGACCGCTTCCGTCGGCGCAACGGCGCTGCAGATACAATTCGACGCCGAGCCCGTGGCGCGCCATTACATCCGCCCGGTCGAGAACGTCGTCGTGCCGATTTCGCGGAATCTGCAGCTCGTCGAACTGAGCGAGCGCACCTGCAAATGGCCGAACGGCGATCCGCTGTCGGAGGATTTCAGCTTCTGCGGCAATGAGTCAGCCGAAACCGGCCCCTACTGCAAGTACCACTCCCGCGTGGCGTTCCAGCCGGCGGGGGATCGCAGGCGCAATCGCTGAGTGAGTAGTGAGTAGTGAGTAGTGAGTAGTGAATGCGGCGCAGAGCGCGGTTTCACCACTCACTAATTTCTACCGACTCACTTACAGCCACCCATTCTTCTTGAAGCGCCAGTACAAGAAGGCGCAGATCAGCGCGATGGTGCTCAGGACCATCGGGTAGCCATATTGCATCTTCAGTTCCGGCATGTCGGTGAAGTTCATGCCGTAGATACCGGCGAAGGCCGTCGGCACCGCCAGGATTGCGGCCCAGGATGCGAGCTTCTTGGAGATCGCCGTCTCCTGGCTCTGGCCGACCAGCAGGCTGGCTTCGAAAGCGAAAGCCAGCACCTCGCGCAGGCTGTCGATCTTCTCCTGCACGGTGCGGATGTGATCGGTCACGTCGCGGAACAGCGGATGCATGGCGGCATGGATTTGCAGCAGCTCGGCGCTGGTCAGCCGGCGGCAGACCTCGACCAGGGGCAAGGCCGCGTTGCGCAGCCTTAGAAGATCGCGGCGCAACATGTAGAGCCGCTCGATATCCGGGCCGGTCATCGGTTTCAGCAGGACCTTGTCCTCGATCGCCTCGACCTCGGCCTCGATCTGCTCCAGCACCGGCATGTAATTGTCGACGATGAAATCCAGGATGGCGTAGAGGACGAAATCCTCACCCTTGGCCAGCGAGTGCGGGCAGCTTTCCCAGTGCTGGCGCACGGCGGCGTATGAGGTCGACGGACCGTGCCTGACCGAGACGATATAGCCGGTGCCGACGAACAGATGCGTTTCGCCGAAGGTGACGCGGCCCTCGATAAGCTGCGCGGTGCGCGCGACGATGAAGAGGGCGTCGCCATATTGCTCGATCTTCGGGCGGGCATGCGGATGCTCGGCATCTTCGATCGCCAGGTCATGCAGGTGAAACTGCGCCTGGACCCTGAGAAGGAGGTTGCGGTCCGGCTCGAGCAAACCGATCCAGACGACGTGGCCCAGCTTTCTGTCGGCAACGCGCTTGCCGCCGGTATAGACGCTTGAGGCAATGATCCCGGACGTCGACTGCGGGGCCGGGGTCAGGTTCCGAACTTGTTCCATCGCAACCTCCCGCGCTAGCGCCTGGCGGATCGCTGCGCCTGGAGCGTTTCACCGTTCAAGGAACGGCAAACCCGCTCTATCTCCCTGTTCTGCCGGGGAGCTTAGCCTAAATTAGACAATCGTTCGAGAGGCAGGCGTTCAATTGGCCGGGACTGCCGCCGCCGAAACCACGACCTTGTCGGTCTTGTCGCTTTTGGGCCGGTCGACCGGCATCTGGTCGCCGGTGACGATGTAGTAGATGGTTTCGGCGATATTGGTCGCGTGATCGCCGATGCGCTCGATGTTCTTGGCGCAGAACAAGAGATGCGTGCAGGGTGCGATGTTGCGGGGGTCTTCCATCATATAGGTCAGGAGCTCGCGAAACAGCGAGGTGTACATGGCGTCGATCTGGTCATCGCGGTCGCGCACAAAGCCGATCCGCTCGACCGAGCGCGAGGCGTAGACGTCGAGCACTTCCTTGAGCTGCGTCAGCGCCAGATTGGCGAGGGCCTCAAGACCGCGGAAAAGGCTGGTCGGTTGGCGGCCGTCGACCGAGGCCACGCGCTTGGCGACGTTCTTGCCGAGGTCGCCGACGCGTTCGATGTCGGCCGAGATGCGGATTGCGCCGACGATTTCGCGCAGATCCGTCGCCATCGGCTGGCGCTTGGCGATGATGATGATCGCCTTGTCGTCGATCTCGCGCTGTCCTTCGTCGAGGACGAGATCGTCCTGGATGACCTTCTGCGCGAGGCCATGGTCGGCATTCACCAGGGCCGTTACCGCCTGCTCGACCATGCGTTCGGCATGGCCGCCCATCGCCGCGATGCGCTTCGACAGAAATTTCAACTCTTCATCATAGGCACTGACGATATGGACGGACTGCATCTATATGCCTTCCCGGTTTGTGCCGGCTAGAGCGGTTCACCGTTTCGCGGAAACGGCGATCCGCTCTATCTTTTGTTTTTGACGCAATTCCGAACGGAAAACCGTGTCACACTTTTCCCGGAATTGCTCCAGTTCGTTTCCTCAATCCTTCGCTGATACGCGAACCGCATGACAGAAAGAAGAAAATACCGGTTGGCAACCTGTAGCCGATCAGCGAGCCGGCAAATGAACCGTGAACGCCGCGCCCTTGCCGACTTCCGACTTGATCGACAACCTTGCGTTATGTCGGGTCAATATATGCTTGACGATCGAAAGGCCAAGTCCGGTGCCTTTCTGGGTGCGGCTCGATTCGACATCGACGCGATAAAAGCGCTCGGTGATGCGCGGAATATGCTCTTCGGCAATGCCCGGGCCATAGTCCCTTATGGAGACGTCGACGCCCTGGCCGTCCTCGCCGTCGGCAATCGATACGGTGACGTGTCCGCCTGACTGGCCATATTTGCAGGCGTTCTCAAGAAGGTTTTCGAAGACCTGGAAGAGCTCGTCGCGATCGCCGGGAACGACCAGCGGTCCGGCGGCGAAATCGCGTTCGATGACGACACCGTTCTCGCTGGCCAGCGGCGCGAGCGAGTCGATGACGCTGTCGATGGTCTGGCGAAGATCGACCTCGGTGCCCGGCTTCAGATAGGGCTTCATCTCCAGCCGCGACAGCGAAAGCAGGTCGTCGATCAGGCGTGCCATGCGGCCGGTCTGGTTCTGCATGATCTGCAGGAATTGATCGCGCGCGGTCGCGTCATTGCGGGCCGGACCGCGCAACGTCTCGATGAAGCCAGCGATCGAAGCAAGCGGCGTGCGCAGCTCATGGCTGGCATTGGCGATGAAGTCGGCCCGCATGCGATCGATGCGGCGCGTCTCGCTCTGATCCTTGAAGACAAGCACATAGAGGCCGGTGGCGTGGCCAACCGTGGAGGCGCTGACCCGGTATGTCCGCTCCACAGGCAGCTTTTCGGTGTAGTCGACGACGTCGGACGCGACCTCTCCCGCAAGGATGCCGTCCAGCAATGCCTGCATCTCCGGCGCGCGGAACTTGAGCGACAGCGACATGCCCGGCGCCAGCCCGCCAAAGGCGGCGAAGGCGGCGGCATTGGCATGGACGATGGTGGCGGAATGGTCGAAGATGATCAGCGGGTCGGCGACCGCGGCCGCCAGGTATTCGCCGGAAAGCCGCTGCAGTCCGATGGCCTCGATCGCGGCTGCCTCATTGGCCGACTGACGCTCGGCGGCGGCCGGCAGCATCGCCGCGGCGATCAGCGCGACCATGGCCAGCAGCGGCACATAGATGGACGTGCCGGCGAAACCATAGACGACGACGACCGCAACGACGCCAACGGCAAGCAGCCAGCGGCCGCGCCACAATCGCGCCGCCAAGGCTTGTTCCCCGTTGTGCCCCGCGCTTGTCTCCGCCATAGGCCTGCGTTACCCCGCTTGCGGTCCGGCCAGCTTCTCGCTGGACCGGCCTTGCGCATAGGCCCCTGAAAATCAGGATCGATTTTCGCAAAGGTTCATGCGCAAAATCAAAGTTCTACAGCGATTTTGCGCCCCAAAGGGGGCAGGCGCCGTAGAGGCTCCATAGCACGAGTCCGCAAACTGGAAAGGTTCGTCTGGATGAAAAAAGCCAAGGAAACGGCGCAAGCGGTGCCAGCCACAGGGCCGATCAAGATCAAGATCGGTGGCAAGGAACGCGAGTTCGACATCGACAATCCGGTGCTGCCGGACTGGATCGAGGACAACAAGCTCACCGCCGGCGACTATCCTTATGACAAGAAAATGAAGGGCGAGGACTACGAGAAGGAGCTCGAACAGCTGCAGATCGAGCTGGTCAAGGCGCTGGCCTGGCTGCAAAAGACCGGCCAGCGGGTGATGGCCTTGTTCGAAGGCCGCGACGCCGCCGGCAAAGGCGGCACGATCTTCGTGCTGCGGCAATATATGAACCCGCGCACGGCGCGCAACGTGGCGCTGACCAAGCCGACGCCGACCGAGACGGGGCAATGGTATTACCAGCGCTATGTCGATCACTTCCCGACGTCGGGCGAGTTCGTCACCTTCGACCGCTCCTGGTACAACCGCGCCGGCGTCGAACCGGTCATGGGCTTCTGCACCCCGGAGCAGCACGAGAAATTCCTCGACGAGACCCCGCATTTCGAGCGCATGATCTCGAACGAGGGCATCCATTTCTTCAAATTCTGGCTCAACATCGGACGCGAGACACAGCTCGAGCGGTTCCACGACCGCCGCTGGTCGCCGCTGAAGAACTGGAAATTCTCACCGATCGATATCGCCGGCGTCAGCAAGTGGGACGACTACACTAAGGTGCGCGACACGATGTTCGAGCGCACGCATAAGGAGTTTGCGCCCTGGATCATTGTGCGCGCCAACGACAAGCGCCGTTCTCGGCTTGCCGTTCTGCAGCACATTCTGTCATCGCTGCCTTATGACGGCCGCGACAGCGATATCATCGGCAAGCCGGATAAGAAGATCATCGGCGAAGGACCGTCCTTCCTGAAAGATTAGATTACAGCGCCGCGGACCTTTCGGTTACGCGGCGCTGAGACTTTCATGCCTGGCGCTCAGGCCGCCATGCGGGCGATACGCTGCAGACGCTTCAAGGTGACGTCGTCCTGAAGCGCCTGCTGGAACAGCGTGATCTCATGGTCGATGCGGTCGCACAGCACGTCCGTGTCGCCCTTGAGCAGGCTGCGCGTCTGCAGCAATGCGGCGACCGGCTTCTTGGCGAGCTGTCTTGCTCTCGCCATGGTTGCCTCCTCCGCACTGCCTTCCGTTACGATCTCGCCCACCAGTCCGAGCGCCCTGGCGTCTTCGACGCCGAGTGTGTCGCCCAGGCAGAAGAAGCGGAAGGCGCCGGCATAGCCGAGCTTCTGGGGCGCCAGGATCGAGGTCGCCGCGTCCGGCACGAGGCCGAAATCGACGAAGGGCACCCTGAAGGTGCTGCCCTTCGAAGCGATCACCATGTCGCAGTGGAACAGAATAGTGCAGCCGACGCCCACGGCGTCGCCGTCGACACAGGCAAGCACCGGCTTGGGAAAGGTCGCCAACATGCGGAACATGTCGGTGACGGCGGCGATCAGCTGCTGGTGCTTGGTGGCGTCGAGGAACTCCGAGAAGTCGCCGCCAAGGCAGAAGCAGCCGGCAAGGCCACGCAGCATGACGACGCGGACTTCGTCATTGGCGGCCGCGTCGTGCAGGGTTTTGGCGAGGCTCGCATAGGCGTGCCTGTCCAGCACCGGACGGCCGTCATGCGAGGACACCGTGACGACCAGCGTGTGGCCGCGCAGGTCTGGTTCGGGATGAAAGCTCATGACCGTCTCCAAACCTACGAGGCCTGCTTCAGGCCGAGCTGGCCGGGATAACCCCGGTTCAGCACCGGCAGGTGGTGGTTGCGGCGCTGACGCACGACATCGAGCGTGTGCTCGGTGAAGGTCAGCAGCGTCGCCACGACCTGCTGGTTGCCGTAGGTACGCTGGTAGCCGAGGGGCTTCGCCAGAAAGTGCAACTGCAGCGCCCGCAGGACCCACATCGGCTCGAACTCGATGATCACCTGGTTGACGCCGCGCTTGAGGCCCCATTCGACGAAACCGGCGATCAGCTCCGTGCCGACCGTCGAGACGCCGCGTTTGCCGTCGCGAAAGCCCTGGGCCACTGCATAGCGGGTCAATTCCCAGACATTCGGTCCGCGGGGCGACGCGCCCTCGCAGAGATCCTGCAAAACGTCCGTCAGAAGATGCGGCCGTGTCGTCGGCAGCATGCGCTGGTAGCCAGCAAGTTCGCCATTGCGGATGACGAGGTGGTGTTCGGCCTCGTCATGGTCGAACTGATCGATCTCGAAATGGTCCGGGCGATCGAGATCGGTCCATCCCATCTCCTCGACGAAGATCTTGTAGCGTAGCCGATGGACGGCCTCCCAGAGGTCGGGACGTTCCATCAATTCCTGTGTGGTAAGGGCAAAAAGCATCAGCCGTCTCCTAGGCATAAGAGGAAGATACGGCCGTGATGTCCCTTAGAATATTGCGCGAACGCGCAGGCAAGAATTTCCAGGCCGGCACGGCCGACCTAGCTAATATAGCCGCGCCTAATCGCCTCTGCGACTGCCTGCACCCGGTTGGCGGCGCCGAGTTTGCTCTTGGCGTTAAGAAGGTGTTTCTCGGATGTATGTTCCGAGATACCGAGTATCTGAGAAATCTCCCATTCGGACTTGCCGACGGCGGCCCACTTCAGGCATTCGCGCTCGCGAGCCGTCAACTCTATGTGATCGATGACCTTGGTCGGCTTCGTATGCAATTGCATGGCGCGGCCGATCGCATAGGTCGACGCCAGCGACACCATTCCGAATTCTTCGCCCGACAATTCCACGGCTTCGCCACCCAGCGAGACCATGACGATCTGACCGTCGAGTGTGACCAGCGGAAAGGCAAGGCCGTCGCGCAGCTTGAACTCGCGCGCATCGCCCATCACTTCGTCGCTGCCCTTGTCGACGGCGATGCTGCGAGAGGCGTCCCGCCATTGGAACGGAGCTTGCAGCTGCTTCATGTGGCTGACGACCGGATCGTGGTCGACATAGTTGCGCGCCACGTAGCGCTCCAGCCACTCGCCGGGCCAATCGCAGAGCAGCACGTGGTCCTTCTGCTGACCGCGCGGCGTGCCCGGCTGCGGCACGGTACCCGCCATCAGCGCTGTCAGGCCGAAATTGGAGGTAATACCTAGCAGCCGCTCGCATACCGCGGCTGCGGTGCCGGCGTGCTGCAACTGGTCGATATATTCCAGAGTTCTGTCGAACATGCCCATCGCAACATCTACCCCATGTTGCTTCTATTTTTCTCGTGACCGATGGTAGATGCCCGAACCGCCCTTCGCCATCAACCCCGGATTGCAAGCTGCTTATACGCCGGTAGCTTCCCCCTTCCGGCGCACGCGAAATCACCTGCAAACGCCCTAAAGCATACGCCTAATTTGCCCACTTGAAATCAAAAACCGTTGTGCCTGCGCCATTTTCATACGAAAAGCCGTGCAGCAGAAACGCGCGGAGCCTTGGGTGACATTCCGGTGGATAATTCTGACCATGCTGTCGTTTCTGGCCGGCATGCTGCCGTTTGCCGGCGCGAGTCAGGCCGCGGAGCCGCAGGTGCCGGTGCTGTGGGACGCCAAGGAGCGGCTGCCCAAGCCCGACCTCTCCGCGCTGCCGCGATTGAGATTCCTCACCACCACCGATTTCCCGCCCTTCAATTTCCTTGACGGTTCGGGCCGGCTGTCGGGTTTCCATATCGATCTCGCGCGCGCGATCTGCGCCGAACTCGACATCGTCGACAAATGCCAGATCCAGGCGCTGCCCTGGAATGAATTGGACGATGCGCTGCAGAAGGGCGAGGGCGAAGCGATCATCGCGGGCATCGCCGCGACGCCGGAAAGCCGCGAGAAATATGCCTTCTCGCGCTCCTACCTGCAGTTCCCCGCCCGTTTCATCATGCCAAAGGCCAAGGCCTTGGCCGAGCCGATCCTCGACAAGCTGCGCAGCAAGCGCGTCGGCGTCGTCACCGGCTCGGCACATGAAAAGATGCTGCGTGACTATTTCAGCACCGTCCAGGTCGTAACCTTCGACAAGCCGGAAGACCTCTATGCCGACCTCAAGGCGGGCAAGATCGATGCTGCCTTCGGCGACGGCATGCGCTTTGCCTTCTGGCTGGGGGGCTCGGATGCCGCCGGCTGCTGTCGCTTTGCCGGCGGCCCCTATCTGGCGCCGGAATATCTCGGCTCCGGCATGGCGATCGCTACCCGCAAAGGCGACACGGCGCTGGCGGCGGCCTTCGACTACGCGCTGCAGGAAATCTCGATCAAGGGCACATTCGCCGAGTTCTACCTGCGCTATTTCCCGGTCAGCTTTTTCTAGCCTGCGCAACTCCGTACGGAAAACCGCTGCACACTTTTCCTGGAATTGCTTTTAGGTGAGCGTGCGCAGCCGCGCTTTGGCCGCACGGGCGATCGCCGCGACGGTCAGCGTGTCGAGATCGAGCTTGAGGCGGATGAGCTGCAGCACCCTCACCTCCTCCATGCGCATTTCCAGATCGACGGCGGCGACTTCGAAGGCAGCGGCATAGGCCGTGTCGCGCAGCCGCTCCGGCAGCGCCTCGGCGACGCCGGCGAGAACGCCTTCCAGTCCGTCCTTGCCGTGCAGCGCCTTCTGGCAGGCCTGCGCCACCGCAACCAGGCGGTCCTGGTTGAAATCGATGAACACCGGCCATGAGCGGACGACGTCGCCGATCCGCGCCAGCTCGACATCGGTCATGTCGCGGTCGGACGCCGACGTGATGACCATCAGATGGATCAGGGCTTCATGCGGTGTCAGCAAAGGCATTCAAAACTCCTAGAAGCGTGCGTGTCGCAATCCCAAAACCGCCAGGCACTGTCGGGCGACATGCACAGGATAACAGCGCCCGAACGTAGGGACGCGATTGTGGCGCCGCAAGGAAAAGCGCCGCAAATCGTTGACGCTCCGGCTTGTCACGCCTAGAGACCGGTTGAAAAACATATCCGCCGTGACGACGGCGCCTGACCTGGAAGATATTTACATGACGGGATCAAACATCATCGATCTCAATCCCGAGATGCTTGCCGCGGCTGCCGAGAGCAAGGCCTGGCCGTTCGAGGAAGCCAAGAAGATCGTCGCGCGCTACAAAGGCAAAGACTTTCCCGAGACCGTCCTGTTCGAGACCGGCTACGGCCCGTCCGGTTTGCCGCATATCGGCACCTTTGGCGAGGTGGCGCGCACGACGATGGTGCGGCACGCCTTCCGGGTGCTGACCGAAGACAAGGTCAAGACCAAGCTTTTGTGCTTCTCCGACGACATGGACGGCATGCGCAAGATCCCGGAAAACGTGCCGGACCGCGCCGCGCTCGAACCTTATCTGCATATGCCGCTCACGGCGGTGCCCAATCCGTTCGGCGGCGACTATACGAGCTTCGCCGACCACAACAACGCGATGCTGTGCCGCTTCCTCGACACGTTCGGCTTCGATTACGAGTTCGCCAGCGCGACCCAGTACTACAAGTCCGGCCGCTTCGACGAAGTGCTGCTGCGCGCCGCCGCGCGTTATGACGAGATCATGGCGGTGATGCTGCCGACGCTCGGACCAGAGCGCCAGGCGACCTACAGCCCGTTCCTGCCGATCTCGCCGAAGAGCGGCCGTGTGCTCTACGTGCCGATGAGAAATGTCGACGCCAAGGCCGGCACCGTGACCTTCGACGACGAGGGCACCGAAACCACCCTGCCGGTGACCGGTGGTCATGTGAAGCTGCAGTGGAAGCCGGATTTCGGCATGCGCTGGGCAGCGCTCGGCGTCGATTTCGAGATGTTCGGCAAGGACCATCAGACCAATGCCGGGATCTACGACCGCATCTGCAACATCCTGGGCGGCCGCGCGCCGGAGCATTTCGTCTACGAGCTGTTCCTCGACGAGGAAGGCCAGAAGATCTCGAAATCGAAGGGCAATGGCCTGACCATCGACGAATGGCTGACCTATGCGCCGACGGAAAGCCTCGGGCTCTATATGTACCAGCGGCCACGGCAGGCGAAGAAGCTCTATTTCGACGTCATCCCGAAGGCGGTGGACGAGTATT
>JAEKLU010000329.1 GCA_019509685.1 Mesorhizobium sp.
GCTTTTGATCCTCGACGAACCGACGGCGGTGCTGGCGCCGAGCGAGGTCGACGGCCTGTTCGCCGCTTTGCGCTCCATGGCGGCACAGGGGCTCGGCATCATCTTCATCTCGCACAAGCTGAACGAGGTCAGGGCGCTCACGCATCGCTGCGTGGTGCTGCGCCACGGCAAGGTCGCCGGCCGTGTCGACGATCCGGCCAACACGACATCTGCCGCCATGGCGGAACTGATGTGTGGCCACGAAATTGTGCCGCCGACCAGGGGAGCCTCGACCATCGGCGCCGCCGTGCTGACACTCGACGGCATATCCACCGCCAGCCATGCCGGCACGCCATTGCGCGACGTCTCGGTTTCCGTCCGCTCCGGCGAGATCCTCGGCGTTGCCGGCGTTTCCGGCAACGGCCAGCGCGCGCTCGCCGACTTGATCTCCGGCATGCTGGCGCCAAAGGCGGGCACCATGACGATAGCCGGCAAACAAGTGACGCAGTTCGCGCCGCGCGAACTGCAGGCGCTCGGCCTCGGTCGCATTCCGGAAGACCGCATGACGACCGGCCTGGTGACCAATCTGCCGCTCGCCGATTCCATGGTGCTGCCACGCATCGGCACCGAAGCCTTCAGCCGCAACGGGCTGCTCAATCCCGCCGCGATCCGCGCCTTTGCCGAGGCGCAGATCAAGGCTTACGACATACGCTGCCCCGGCCCGATGGTGCGCGCCGGCGCGCTTTCCGGCGGCAATTTGCAGAAGGCGCTGCTGGCGCGTGAGCTCGCCTTCGACCCCAAGGTTCTCATCGTCTCGCAGCCGACGCGCGGGCTCGACATCGGTGCGGCCCGTTTCATCCACGAAAAATTCCTCGACATGCGCGCCAAGGGTTGCGGCATCATCGTCATCGGCGAGGATCTCGAGGAATTGCTGGTGCTCTGCGACCGCATCGCGGTGATGTATGAAGGCCGTATCGCCGGCACGCTGGACAGCGCGGACGCGACCGTCGCCAGGCTCGGCCTGATGATGACCGGGGCCGGACATGCCGAGGAGGCCGCCTGATGTTCCGGCTCGAAGCCCGCAGCTCCACGCCCGCCTGGTTCAATCTCGCGCTGCCGCTCATCGCCATCGCGGCGACGCTGGTGCTGTGCAGCGGCCTGATCGCGATCGCCGGTGCCGGCGTTGTCGAAGCCTATGGCGTGATGCTGTCGGCCTCGCTCGGCGACAGCTACGCCATCACCGAGACGCTGGTGCGCGCCGCGCCCATGATCTTCACCGGCCTGGCGGTGGCGGTCGCCTTCCGCGCGAAATTCTGGAACATCGGCGCCGAAGGCCAGTTGCTGGCGGGCGCGGCGGCAAGCTGCTTTGTCGGCGCCATCCCGATGCCGGGCTACCTCGCCATGCTCTTGATGGCTGTTGCCGGTGCCGTCGCCGGCGCCCTCGTCGCCTTTGTACCGGCGACGCTGCGCGTCAAGTTCAAGGTCGACGATGTCGTAAGCTCGCTGCTCTTGAACTCGGTCATCTATTACGCCCTGATGGCGCTGATCGAAGGACCGTGGAAGGACACCTTCAGCGGTTATCCGATCTCGCCGCCGATCGAGGATTCGGCCAATTTCCCGGTGCTGATCGAAGGCACCAGGCTGCATCTCGGCGTCATCGTGGCCCTGATCGCCGCGCCCGTTTGCTGGTTCCTGATCTCGCGCACCACGCTCGGTTTCCGCATCCGCGTCACCGGCGAGAACCCGGAAGCCGCGCGCTATGGCGGCATCAACGTTAAGCGCGTGCTCATCTCCACCGCACTGCTCTCCGGCGCGCTGGCCGGCCTCGCCGGCGTCGGCGAAGTCGGCGGCGTGCACTTCCAGGTGATGAGCGACATCTCGCCGGGCTATGGCTATTCCGGCATCGTCGTTGCGATGCTGGCCCGGCTCAACCCGCTCGGCGTGGTGCCGGCGGCGATCTTCCTCGCCGCCGTCATGACCGGCGCCGAGGCGATGTCGCGCGCGACCGGCGTGCCGGCTTTCCTCAGCGACGTCATCCAGGGGACTGCACTGCTCGCCATGCTGGTGGCGCTGCTCTTCACTGCCTACCGCATCCGCCGGGTCGGAGCCTCGTCATGAGCGCCGTGTTCGAGCAGATTTTCCAGGTCGGCTTCCTCGCCGCCATCATCCGCATCGCCACGCCTTTGGCCTTCGCTACCCTTGGGGAAATGTTTTCCGAACGCGCCGGCGTGCTCAATCTCGGCATCGAAGGCATCATGCTCTTGTCCGCCATGGCCGGCTTCACCGCCGCCAGTCTGAGCGGCAGCCTGTGGTTCGGCGTGCTGGCGGCCGTGCTGACCGGCATGCTGATGGGCGCCCTGCATGCGCTGTTCACCGTGGTGCTGGGCTTGAGCCAGCATGTCTGCGGCATCGGTGTGACGCTGTTCTCGTCGGGCCTCGCTTATTTCCTCTACCGGCTGATCTTCGGCCAGCAATCGGTGCCGCCGAGCATCAAGGGATTCGAGACAGTACCGATACCCGT
>JAEKLU010000330.1 GCA_019509685.1 Mesorhizobium sp.
CGAGCTTCTGGGTTCGATAGCCCTTGGCGGGATCGATCGGCGGCGCCTGGGCTTCGTCGGAGATCGGCAGATAGCGGTCTACCCGGACGCCGATCGGCGCGAGCGACGGCATGCCGATATAGGGGGCTCCGGCTTGTCCGGGCACTCCCTCGCTCGTTTGGCCGGAGACCGGCTGCGCCGCCGAAAAACCGAGCGCCGCAAGCAGACCGGCAACGCCGATCGCGCCGGCGACAGCAACCCTGGAGCGCCGGCTACGAAAATGAAGGGACATGACCATCCTCCTGTCGAAGTTGGTCAGGAACGTAGGGATCATCGCGGCCGCGAATATTGTCTTTTGGTGTCGGCGATACTTTAGTCGCGGTGCGCCGCAGAGGTCCGATACCAAGGTATCGCCGACACCAATGTGTAATGGCCGCCGCGCTGCCTGCGGGAGCAAATAGCCGGCGGGACGCGGGCGGACTCTCTCCTCCGCTCGCGCCCGCAACCCGACCTTCGCGAGTACGAAAAGGACTATGACGATGTCCAAGCCTCATTCGTCCATCGGTAGACGAGATTTCCTGATCACTTCGGTCGCGGTGGGGGCATTCGGCACGCTTCTTCCGACGAGTGCGCACGCAATGGCGAGCTCATTGCCCCCGGTAACCGAAGCAGGCGCGACGTCGCCGATCGCCGGCACATCTGCATCCATGGCGCCGGTGCGCGGCAATCCGGCGATGGCCGCCGCGCTCGACGCGCGGTCGGATGCCGACACGACGATCCGCCCCTTCAAATACCACGCTTCCGACGGTGAGCTTTCCCATCTCCGCCGCCGCGTCGCGGCAACACGATGGCCTGATCGGGAAATCGTCGCCGATGCGTCGCAGGGCGTGCAGCTGGCGACGATCCGCAAGCTCGCCGACTATTGGGCCAAGAATCATGACTGGCGCAAGATTGAGGCGCGGCTGAATGCGTTGCCGCAATTCATGACCCGGATCGATGGGGTCGACATTCATTTCATCCATGTCCGATCGAAGCATGCCAATGCGCTGCCGGTGATCATCACGCATGGCTGGCCCGGATCGATCATCGAGCAAATGAAGGTGATCGGCCCGCTGACCGATCCGACCGCGTTCGGCGGTGAAGCGTCGGACGCGTTCGACGTGGTGATCCCGTCATTGCCCGGCCACGGCTTTTCGGGGAAACCGACCGCCGGCGGCTGGGATCCCGTGCGCATCGCACGCGCCTGGATCGTGCTGATGCAGCGCCTCGGTTATTCGCGATACGTTGCGCAGGGCGGCGATTGGGGCAATGCGGTTACCGAGCAGATGGCGCTGCTGACCCCGCCGGGCTTGATTGGCATACACACCAACATGCCCGCGACCTTGCCAGACGCCGTCTCCGCGGCACTTGCCGGCGGCCCGGTGCCGACCGGCCTGTCGACTGACGAGCAATATGCCTGGGATCAGCTCGACTTCTTCTGGAAGCATGGCCTGGCCTATGCGCAGGAAATGGGGAACCGCCCCCAGACCCTGTATGGGCTCGAGGATTCTCCGGTCGGGCTCGCCGCCTGGATGCTCGATCATGACTCGCGCAGTTACGCGCTGATCGCGCGCGTGTTTGACGGTGCGGAAGAAGGGCTGACCCGCGACGACATCCTCGACAACATCACGCTCTACTGGCTGACGAAAACGGCGGTCTCGTCGGCGCGCTTATATTGGGAGAGCAAGCTGCCTTTCTTCGCGCCCAAGCACGTCCAGCTTCCGGTCGCGGTGAGCGCGTTCCCCGACGAGATCTACACCGCGCCCAAGAGCTGGACCGAACGCGCCTATCCGAAGCTCATCCACTATAACCGGTTGGCAAAGGGCGGCCATTTCGCCGCCTGGGAGCAGCCGAAAGTGTTCTCCGAGGAACTTCGCGACAGCTTCCGATCGCTGCGCTGAACCGAGCTGCCCGGCTCGTGCGATCGCTCGAGGCCGGGCGGCCGAACCCATCTAGAGCTTCGCGCGAAACGTCCGGATCAGCGCCGCGATCTCGTCGACTTTCTCATCGAGTGCGAAATGGCCGGCATCGAGGATATGGATCTCCGCATCGGGCACGTCGCGGGCATAAGCTTCCGCCCCGGCGACCGTGAAGGAGGGATCGTAGCGCCCCCATGCGACCAGCATCGGCGGCCGGTGCGCGCGCAACCACGCTTGCCAGGCGGGATAGGCGGCGACGTTGTTCTGGTAATCGAACAGCAAATCGGACTGGATCCGCGCCTGGCCCGGGCGGGCCAGCATTGCCGCCTCGTCAGTCCAGCTGTCGGGATTGTATCGCTCGGGATGCGGACTGCAGCCGACATGCCGCTGGCGCGCGCCTTCGAGCGATGTGAAGGCGGCCACCACCGTTTGCTCGTACGCGGCGCGGTCCTGCCAGAATGCTCTGCGCGCTTCCCATAATGGTCCGAGACCTTCTTCATGCGAGACGGCGTTCTGGACGATGATCCCGCGGACGCGCTCGGCGTGGCGCACCGCCAG
>JAEKLU010000331.1 GCA_019509685.1 Mesorhizobium sp.
GATGATCCAGTTGGCATCGAAGGCCTTGTCGGCAATCAGCGCATCGAACTCGACACCTTCGATCAAGGGCGCGACACCTATCGTGTCGTAGCGATGGCCGGGCAGCAGGATGAAGCGCACGAGGTTCCCGAGCGCGTCTGTCAAGGCGAGGATCTTGGTTGTCCAACCGCCCTTGGACTTGCCGATCGCCTGATTTTGAGTCCCCCTTTAGCGCCGTGTCCATGACGATGGACCGGAACGATGGTGGCGTCGATCATGGCGTATTCCATATCCGGGTCGTCCGAAACCGCTTCGAATATGCGTTCGAACACGCCTCGCTTCGACCAATAATCAAAGCGTTTGAAGATTGCATTCCAATCGCCGAAAGCCTCGGGAAGGTCCCGCCAGGGACTATTCGTGCGCGCCTTCCAAAGCACCGCCTCCAGAAACACACGATTGTCCTTGCCGCTGCGGCCAGCATCCGTCGCCTTGCCAAGGCAATGCGGCGCTATCTTCTCCCACTGGCTGTCGCTCAGAACCGTCCGAATCATCAAAGCCTCCAAAAATGAGGCTTGAATCACTCGACAACACCAATGGGAATCCTGATTCTCAACAGGCCCTAGCCGATTTGGAAGTTTTGAGAACTATTTGGGAAGGCTTAATTACGCCACCGCCGGCATGCGGCAGAATGCAGCCTCATTCAAGTCACGGGCCTTCGAGCCCGAACTGCATGGAGGTTGCCATGAACGATACCCTTTTGCCTTGCCAGGGGCTCGCGGTACGGCCGGCCATTCGCACAAGGCCTCGGCGCTACAGTCTGGCGGCCTTGCGCAGCCTTCTCGCGGCGCGCCGCAAGCAGGCCCGCTTCCGCTTCGATCTGAAGCGCATGGCGACCGACAATCCGCATTTGATCGACGATATCGGGTTGACCAGATGGCAGGTCGAGGAAGAGATCGCCAAGCTGCCTTTCTGGCAGCGATAGGGCGAACGATTGGCGGGCATCCAAACAGAAAGAGCGGCCCGAAAGCCGCTCTTTCCTTGTTCAATTTGCCCGAGCTTACTTGGCGTTCGGGTTCGGCATCCAGGCCGGCATGGCGACATCGGCGTGGGCGAACTGCGGCAGCTTGGCCGACAGGTCTTCCATGTTCTTGATGTCCTTGTCGATCAGCTCCTTCTGGGTGATCAGCGTCGGCGGCACGATGACGTTGTGGCCGGGGTCTTCACCGGCAAGCAATTGCGCCAGAGCGCGCACCGAGACCTGGCCGACGACGGCCGGGTTGGTGGCGGCGGTCGCGGCCCATGCGCTGTCCGGCTCGCGCATGGCGGCGATGTCCGAGGTCGAGATGTCGGCAGAGTAGATCTTGATGCCCTTGTTCAGCCCGGCCTCGTCGACGGCGATTTTCACGCCCTTGGCGAACTCGTCATAGGGCGCGAACATCACCTTGATGTCGGGATGCGCCTGCAGCACCGAGCGCGCCTGGTTGGCGACGGAGTTGGCGATCGGGTTGTCGAGCGTGCCGAACTGCGCGACCTCCTTGATGCCCGCGTATTTCTTCTTCACGTCGACCCAGGTCTCGTTGCGGCGGTCGAGCGGCGCGATGCCGGCGACATAGACATAGCCGGCGTTCCAGCTTTCGCCATTGTCCTTGACCGCCTGTTCGAGCGCCAGGCGGGCAAGGTCTTTGTCCGACTGCTCGACCTGCGGGATCTTCGGGTTTTCGACGTTGACGTCGAAGGCGACAACCTTGATGCCGGCGTCGACCGCGCGCTGAGCGGCGTCCTTCATCGATTCCGTCAGGCCGTGCTGGATGATGATGCCCTGCACGCCGAGCGCGATGGCCTGGTCGACCATGTCGGCCTGGAGTGCTGCATCCTGGCGGCTGTCCAGCACGCGCAGGTCGATACCGAGCGCCTTCGACTGCGCCTCGACGCCCGACAGATAGGCCTGGAAGAAGTCGCCCGTCGACAGATAGCGCACCAGCGCGATCTTGACGCCTGGCTTGTCGAACGGCGCCGGCTTGTCCGCCGCAAGGGCAGTGCCCTGCATCAGCAGCGCCGCGCCCGCGAGGCCAAGTGCCGCCTTCCCCAAAAGTCTTCTTGTGATGCTCAATTTTTCCTCCATTTTCTTTCTCAATACCCCGGTCGAACCTATCTCTTGCCCCTGCCGGAAAGGGCGAAGGTGAAGACAAGGGCGACGACGAGAACCGCGCCCTTGACGAAATCCTGCGTGTAGTAAGGGGCGTTCATCATCGTCAGACCCTGCAGCAGCACGCCGACGAACACCGCGCCGACGGCAGTGCCGAAGGCGTTGGGCTTGGCGGCGCCGAGCACCGCATAGCCGATGAGCGCCGCCGCGACCGCGTCGAGCAGGAGATTATTACCCGAGGCGATGTCGCCGCGTCCAAGCCGGGCGGCGAGCAAAATGCCGCCGATCGAGGCAAAAACTCCCGAAATGACGTAGGCCCAGATTTTGTATGCCTTGACAGGCGCGCCGGCGAGTTCGGCGGCGC
>JAEKLU010000332.1 GCA_019509685.1 Mesorhizobium sp.
GTCATTCTGGTCCAGCGCGCTTACGCCGCCAGGAATATTTCGGTCCCTTCGGTTCTGCTTCGACCGCAGGCTGGTAGTATACCGGCAGACCGCCTGTGTGGCCCTCTTCCAGCCGCTTCAACAGCACTGGATGGGAAACCTCGAACTCGTCGAAGCCGAGCCGCAGCATATGCGGCAGCTGGTCGACCAGCACCTGGCCCGTAGCGCGCACCGGGCCCTTGAAATGATGGCGGGCGCGCAGCAATTCGCCCTTGGAGAAGGAGCGGCCGTCATTGAACGCCGGAAAGGCCAACGCCACCAGCGACAGCTGGTCGAGCAGGCCGACGATCTTGTCGAGCTCGTCGCCCGGCTGCAGCAGCACGCCGAGGCGCTCGCGCGCCGACTTGCGGACCTCCTCATCGAGCCCGAGAAAAGCCTGCAGCGGCAGGATGAAACGGCCGTTGCCGGCCAGCGCCTCGGCGCCTTCGGCATGGGTCCACTCGTCCTCGCGAAAACCATTCGGGGTCCAGAGGCGGGTTCCCGCTGTCGTCGATCCAGTCATCAAAATTCCTAAGGTCTAAAATCCAAGGGTAATGTCGAGAGTCAGGTCAGGCCGAGCCCAGAATGGTGGCTTCCGAGAACCGGAGCGGAGCGTACTTGAAGTACGTGAGCACCGGAAGCGCCGGAAGCTGCCGTTCGCAGGCCGGCCTCACCCGACTAACGGCATAGCCTAAAGTGAAGCGTCGGTCAGCGACTTCTCGAGGCCGGAGAGGTGGATGCCGCACTCGGTCTTGGCGTGACCGGCCCAGCGGCCGCTGCGTGCATCCTCGCCCGGCTGCACCGGCTGCGTGCAGGGAAAACAGCCGATCGAGAGATAGCCATAGGCGACCAATGGGTTTTCACGCAGCGCATGGGCGCGCATGTAATCCGCCTGGTCCGATGTGGTCCAGTGCGCCAGCGGATTGATGCGGATGCGCGAGCCGACCGCTTCGAAGACCGGAAGTGCGGCGCGCGTCGAGGCCTGGAAGCGCTTGCGGCCGGTGAACCAGGCGCGGAACGGCTCGACGCCGCGCGCCAGCGGCTCGACCTTGCGCACATCGCAGCAGGCGTCCGTGTTGGTCTCGTGCAATTTGCCGGTCGGATCGATCCGTTCGAGCGCCGCTTCGTCCGGCCTGATCACCCTTATGTCGGTCAGGCCGAAATCGGCGGCCAGCGCGTCGCGATAGCCGAGCGTCTCGTCGAAATGCTTGCCGGTATCGAGGAAGATCACCGGCAGCGAGCGGTCGATTTCCGAAATCATGTGCAGCAGCACCGCCGAATCCGCGCCGAACGACGACACGGCGGCAATCTCGCCACGGAACAGGTCACGCGCCGCGCGTTCGATGATCTCGATCGGCTTCAGATGGCCGTGCAGCGCGTCGAGCCCCGCGGCTTCCGCGGCGACGCCGGCTTCGACGCCGCCGGTCCGGTCAAGCGGCCTTGGTTTCGCCAGCATAGAGCGCCTCCTTGAACGGCGCGGGACCGACACGGCGGTAGGCGTCGATAAAACGTTCATTGGGGTTGAGCCGAAGGCCGAGATAGGTCTCGACGATCTGCTCGATGGCGTCGGTGATCTCTTCCGAGGAGAAGCCGCGGCCGATGATCTCGCCGACCGAGGTGTTCTCGTCGGCCGAGCCGCCAAGCGTCACCTGATAGAGCTCGGAGCCTTTCTTCTCGACGCCGAGAATGCCGATATGGCCGACATGGTGATGGCCGCAGGCATTGATGCAGCCGGAGATCTTCAGCTTCAGTTCACCGATTTCGCGCTGGCGCTCGAGCGATGCGAAGCGTTGCGATATTTCCTGCGCGATCGGGATCGAGCGGGCCGTGGCCAGCGCGCAATAGTCGAGGCCGGGGCACGCAATGATGTCGCTGATCAAGTTGGAATTGGCTGTCGCGAGACCAATGTCGACCAGCGCGTCATAGACCGCCTTGAGGTCGGCGCGCGCCACATGCGGCAGGATCAGGTTCTGCTCATGGCTGACCCGCAACTCGTCGAAGGCGTATTTCTCGGCAATGTCGGCCACCGCTTCCATCTGGCTGTCGGAAGCATCACCCGGCACCTCGCCTATGCCCTTGAGCGAGATCGTCACCGCCGCATAGTCGGGATGGCGATGCGTCACCACGTTCTGGTCGAGCCATTCGGAGAAGCCCTTGGAATCGAGGCGCGCCAGCTTGACCGCCTGGTCGCCTTCCGGCCGATCCGGCACCGCCGGCGGCGCGAAATAGGCGTTGATGGCCTGGATATCGGCTTCCGGCAGCTTGAGCTCCGCATCCTTCAGTTCCTGCCATTCGGCCTCGATCTGGCGCGTGATCTCCTCGACGCCGGTCTCATGGACGAGGATCTTGATGCGCGCCTTGTACTTGTTGTCGCGGCGGCCATAGAGGTTGTAAACGCGCAGGATCGCCGTGCAGTAGGACAAAAGATCGGCTTCCGGAAGGAAGTCACGTATCTTCTTCGCCA
>JAEKLU010000148.1 GCA_019509685.1 Mesorhizobium sp.
ACGCGCAGATCGGCCCGCACATTCGGCTCGTCCGGCAATTGCACCAGCGTGTTGGCGTCCTGCCCGGCCATCGTCAGGATGCCGCGCGGGCGATGGTATTTGAACGAGCGCGACAGGATCCAGCGGCCTGCGCCGGCCATCGCCGAGGCAATCGTGTCCCCGGCGAAGCCTTCGACTACCCGGCCGTCGAACTGGAACCGGATTTTTCTCGCGCGGTCGAGACGCGATCCCCAGGGAAGCGGCAGTCGTTCAGTCATGTCAGGCGGGCTTCTGGCTGGGAAGATAGGTGGCGACGATCTGGTCGGTGACGGTATGGCGTTCGGCGATCAGGATGGTGTTGGACGGCGTGTGCCGCCACCACTCGCGCATGACGCCAAGCGGGTTCTCCGCATAGAACAGCGCCTCGATCAGTTGGCCGGGTTCTTCGGCGTTTGCCGCGCGGACCGGCCCGAGATACTGGAACTCGGCGATGTTGCGGGGCCCGTTCACCGGGCAGGTCAATAGCTTCACGGCAAGCCTCTCAATGGCTTGCGGCAGTCGCGCCCATTTCGTTCAGCAGCGCGAAGCTGTCGAACCGGCGCAAGTCGAACGGTTTCAGGATGTCCGGCACCTTGCCGGTGGCGATCGTTTCGGCCATGCGCTTGCCGGCCACTGGCGTCGCCTTGAAGCCCCAGGTCCCCCAGCCGCAATCCAGCCAGTAGTTCGCCAGCGGCGAGGCGCCCATGATCGGGCTGTAATCCGGCGTCATGTCGGTGATGCCGGCCCATTGCCGCAACAGCTTGACCTTGTGCAGGAAGGGAAAGAGGTGCAGCGCGCCCTCGGCCAGATGTTCCTTCTGGTCGAGCGTCGAGCGGGTCGATGCGAGCTGATACGGGTCGGAGCCGCCGCCAATGACGACCTCGCCACGCGACGACTGCACCAGATAGGTGTGCAGATTGGCCGAAGAGACGAGCGTGTGCAAGAAGGGTTTCAGCGGCTGCGTCACCATCGCCTGCAGCGGGAAGCAGCGTATGGGCAAACGGATGCCGGCAAGTGCGGCCACCTGGCCGTTGAGACCGCCTACAGCCTGCAGCACCTGGCCGGCGGCAATCTTGCCGCGGTTTGTCCTGACATGGGTGACGCGGTCGCCACTCAGCTCGAAACCGGTGACTTCGGTGCGCTGGTGGATTTCCACGCCGCGCCGGCTGGCATGCTTTGCGTAACCCCAGGCAACGGCGTCATGCCGGGCAGTGCCGCCATCCGCGTGCCAGAGTCCGCCCAACACCTCGTGCATGCCGCCGATGTCGAGGTTCAGATGTGGGACCAGTTCCTTGACCGTCCGGGCATCGACGACATCGATACGCGTGCCGACGTGTTTGCCCATTTCGGCGCGCAGATGGAAACTGCGCATCGTTGCGTCCGAATGCGCCAACGTCAGCTGGCCGCGCTGCGAATACATGATGTTGAAGCCGAGGTCCCGCGACATGGTCTCGAAAAGGCGCACGCCTTCGTCGTAGAAGCGGACCGATTCCTCGGTCATGTAATTCGAGCGGATCGTGGTCGTGTTGCGCGCCGTGTTGCCGCCGGCGAGATAACCCTTTTCCAGCACCGCGACATTGCCGATGCCATGCACGTTGGAGAGGTAATAAGCGGCTGCAAGACCGTGTCCGCCACCGCCGATAATCACGACGTCATAGGACCGCTTCAGCTCCGGCGTCGAAGGGATATCGCCAAAGGACACGTGCTTTGAACGCAGGCCGTATCGGAGCAGGGAGAAAGGCATTTTGGGCGCGTTCCGTGCGGAGGCTGGACGAGGCCTTAGAGAAGCCTTGAGGCGCAAAGTTCGCAAGAAATCGATCTTTACCCAGTGACCTCGTTTTCATAATATCTGACCAAGAAAAATAGGGTCAGTATGAGAAACCTGCCGCACCTCAGCTATCTGGAAGCCTTCGAAGCGGCAGCGCGCCATCTGAGCTTCACCCGCGCCGCCGACGAGCTGAAATGCACGCAGGCGGCGATCAGCCAGCGGGTGCGCGCGCTGGAGCAGTTTTTTGCCAGGCCGTTGTTCCATCGGCGGCGCAATGGCCTCGAATTGACCGAAGTCGGCACCGCCTATCTGCCGGGCATCAGCGAGGCGCTCGATCGCGCAGAGGCCGCGACGCAAGGGCTGATGGGCGCGCGGGCGCAGACCAGCCTGACGGTGTCGGCGCCGCTGAGCTTCGTGACCTTGTGGCTGGCCCGGCATCTCGGCAGTTTTTCCGCCGCTCATCCGCTAATTGAGATCCGCCTCAACAGCACGATCTGGACGGATCCCAATGTGGAACTGGCGGATCTCAGCATCCTGGTGCTCGACCCGCCGCAGCGCATGCCAGGCGCGGTGAGGCTTTGGCAAGACCGGCTGACGCTTGTCTGCGATCCGCTGACTGCTGGCAAAGCCGGTTCGAAACCGGCCGCCGCATGGTTCAACGGCGCCCGGCTGATCTATGTGCAGGGGCGCGTGCAGTTGCTGGACCAGTGGGCCAAGGACAAGAAGATTGCCGTTGCGCCGAAGCTGGCTCCAATCAAGGCCGACAACGCGGCGGCCGCGTTGGAGCTCGCAGCCTGCTCGGGCGGCGTCGTCGCCACGCTATCGACTTATGCCGCGGCCTATCTGACCTCCGGGCGGCTGGTCGCGCCGTTCGGCATGGGCGATGCGCTGCCGATGGCTTTGCATATCGTGCCGAACCAGCAACGACGCCTGTCCAGATCGGCTGCGCTGTTCGTCGAGTGGCTGTCGAAGGAAGCGCCGTTCATCGGCGCTGCCGAGAAATCCGCGACTGCGCGGTAGCCTATTGCACCACGCGCTTCTCGAGCTTTCGGGCGAGCGTACGCCTATGCAGGCCGAGCCGACGCGCGGTCTCGGAAATATTGAAGCCGGTCTCGACCAGCGTCTCGTGGATGCGCTCCCATTCGAGGTTCTTGATCGAGGTGGGACGGCTGGAGAGCTGCACCGAGGTATCGCCGGCGCCGCGGCCGAAGGCGGCCTCGATGTCGTCGGTGTTGGCGGGCTTGGCCAGATAGTGGCAGGCGCCGAGCTTGATCGCCTCGACTGCCGTGGCGATGCTGGCAAATCCGGTCAGCACGACGATCCGGATCGAGGCGTCGCGGGCGCTGAGCAGCTTGACGCATTCGAGGCCGGAGCCGGCTCCGAGCTTGAGATCGACGACGGCGTAGGCCGGCACGGCCGTTTGCAGCGCGGCGAGCAATGCCTCGCGGTCCGGGCAGACCGTGACCTCGTAGTCGCGCTTTTCGAACGAGCGTTTCAACGTCCTGGCGAAGGTGGCGTCGTCCTCGACGATAAACAGCGATCCGTCAGGCATGGTGATCGGTTCCATTGGTCAGCGCCGCCAGCGGCAGCGAAAGGGTTACGCAGGCGCCCTTGGCCGTGTTGCGCACCGAGATGTCGCCACCGAGCTTGCTCACCACGTTGAACACCAGGAACAGGCCGAGCCCGCCACCCGGCCGCCCCTTGCTCGACATATAGGGCTGGCCGAGCGCTGCCAGAATATCCTTGTCGAAACCAGACCCGCGGTCGTTCACGGAAAACACCAGCCTGTCGTCCTGTCGCTCAGCGGTGACGCCGACCCAATCGTGCGACGCTTCATAGGCGTTGTCGAGCACATTGAAGATGACCTGCTTCAAGGCCGTGTCGGACACCATCTCATCGTCGGGCTCGAAGCCGTTCTCGTAGTCCAGCCGGAAGGGCTGGCGGCTGACACGCCACTCCTGGACCAGATCGTCGAGGAAGTGGCGGATGGTGGTGCGGATCGTGCCCTCGCCGCGCGCCTGTCCGGACGACATCAGGATGCCGGTGACGATGCTTTTGCAGCGTTCGATCTGCGCCAGCATTTCGACGACGTCCTCGGACAGTTCGCGATTGCGTTTGATGCCGCGCATATGGCGCCAGTCGGATAGGATGACCGAAATTGTCGAGAGCGGCGTGCCCAGTTCATGCGCGGCGCCGGAAGCCAGGAGACCCATGCGCACGATGTGGTCTTCTTCGGCCGAGCGCTGGCGCAGATCGGCCAGATAGGCGTCGCGCTCGCGCAAATTGCGGTTGATGCGCGTCATGAAGATAACGATGAGACCGGCCGCCAGCACGAAGCAGATGAACATGCCGCGCAGATGCAGCGCGAGAAGGTCGCTGCCGCCGTGATGCGGGATGGCGATCGGCTGAAAGACGAAGATAAGGAAGACGAAGCAGGCCGATGCCGCAACCACGAGGATCCAGGTCGACCATGGCGTCAGAAGTGCCGCGCCAAGCGTGATCTGCAAAAGATAGAGCGACACGAACGGGTTCGAGGCGCCGCCGCTCAAATAGAGCTGCGTGGTCAGCGCCGCCATGTCGAAGATCAGTGCGACGAAGAGCTGCGTGTTGCTGATGCGGCGGTTGCCGCGCAAGACGAGCAGGCTGAAGATGTTGAGCCCGACGAGGAATAGCACGACACCGGCCATCTCGGCCAGCGGCAGCGGGATGGCGAACCAGTATTGTGTGACCAGGATGGTCAGCACCTGACCCGCCACCGCCAGCCAGCGCAGCTGGATGAGCAGAAGCAGGTTCTTCCTGTTGGTCACATCGGAATTCGAGCTGCCGCCGCCCTGGCCGGCGAGCGAAACCGCCGGGAATGACTTGTCGTGACGCGGCCGCCGGATGGAGATGTTCATCGTGCCGCAGCCCGCTTCCGGCGGCGGGCAAGGACCGGCCGGCCGAGCCCGATTGCCAGCATCACTGCCAGGGAGAACCATGTCAAAGCATAGATCAGATGGCTGTTGCGGAAGGTGACGACGGTGAGCCCGCCGCGCGGCCAGCTGTCGGAGCCGGAAGCCTCGGCATCGACGAAATAAGGGGCCACGTTCGTCAGGCCATTTGCCTTGGCGATGGCGGCAACGTCGCGCGAATACCAGCGATTGGCCGCTGGGTCGTTGCTGCGCAGGAAACCGCCGCCGGGCTCGTCGATGCGCAGCAGGCCGTCGACCATTACCGACGTTACGCCGCCGCTCTCTTGCTGGAATTCCGCCTTGCGTTCCTGCGGGATGAAGCCTCGATTGACGAGGACCGTGAAGCCGTTGTCGGTGCGCATCGGTGTCAGCACCCAATAGCCACCGCCAAGCTCGGTCACCGCCTGCACCAGCGTGTTGGCGCCACCCTGAAACTGCCCGGCGAGCCGCACATGGCGATATTCGTAGGCGGCTGCGTTGATGTCGCCCCAGGTCGCAGGTCCAGGCGCATCGACGACCGGAGCATGGATGCGCTGGTCGACACGGGCGATCAGGTCGAGCTTCCAGACCCGTCTCTCCAGCTGCCAGATGCCGAGGCCGACAAACACCAGGACGCCGAGGAGTCCAATCAGGACAAGCAGCACCCGCGATGCCGAACCGACGCCCTTTGCCGGCGCGACGGCAGGGGTACGGCCGACTGTGGCCTCGGCGTTGGTCCTCCCCGCGTCTGCCGCAGGGCTCATGGCATCTGCCGCATCTCGTGGAGCCCCGGCATCATGTTGGCGTTGAGGTGGTACATCACCCATAGCGAGCCTGTGAGCACGATGACGACGAGGATCAGCGTGAAGATGAGCGCCAGCATCGACCAGCCGCCCTCCGAGGCGGTGTTCATATGCAGGAAGAAGACCATATGGACGACGATCTGCACCGCCGCGAAGACCATGATGATGACGGCCGTGGCCTGCTTGTTGTCGATGGCGCCGCCCATCATCAGCCAGAATGGAATGGCGGTCAGGATCACCGACAGGACAAAGCCGATCAGGTAGCCTTTCAGCGACCCGTGCGCGGCGCCGCCATGGCCGTGATCGGCATGATCGTGAGCGCTCATCGCAGCATCCCCAGCAGATAGACGAAGGTGAAGACGCCGATCCAGACGACGTCGAGGAAGTGCCAGAACATCGAGAGGCACATCAGCCGGCGGCGGTTGGCCTCGATGAGACCGTGCCTGGCGACCTGGATCATCAGCGTCACCATCCAGACGATGCCGAAGGTGACATGCAGGCCGTGCGTGCCGACGAGCGTGAAGAAGGACGACAGAAAAGCGCTGCGCTGCGGCGTCGCGCCCTCGTGGATCATATGCGCGAATTCGTAGAGCTCGATGGCGAGAAACGCCATGCCGAACAGCATGGTCACGGCAAGCCAGGCTTGCGTCGCCGCGACGCGGCCCCTGACCATGGTCAGCATGGCAAAGCCGTAAGTGATCGAGGACAACAGCAGCATGGTGGTGTTGACGGCCACCAGGCCAAGGTCGAACAAGTCCTTCGGCGCGGGACCCGCCGCGTAATTGCCGCCGAGCACGCCATAGGCCGCGAACAGCATGGCGAAGATCAGGCAGTCGCTCATCAGATAGAGCCAGAAGCCGAGCATGGTGCTGCCGCCTTCGGCGTGCGCATGCTCTTCTTCCAGATGGAAGACTGGTTCGGCGTCGGCCGTGATTGCCATCGATGCCATGCTCAGACCCTGGCTCCCTGAGCGGCGAGGAGCGTTGTCCTCGCCTCTTCCGTTTGCGTGACTTCGGCAGCCGGTATGTCGAAGTCACGGTGATAGTTGAAGGTGTGGCCGATCGCGGTGGCGATCAGGCAGACGAAGCTCAGGGCCGCCAGCCACCAGATGTACCAGATCATCCCGAAGCCGAGCGCGACGCTGAACACCGCCAGAATGACGCCGGTCCCGGTGTTGCGCGGCATATGGATCGGCTTGTAGCCGGAAAGCGGGCGCCGGTAGCCAGCCCTCTTCATGTCGAACCAGGCATCGTTGTCGCGGATGACCGGCGTGAAGGCGAAATTGTAGGCCGGCGGCGGCGAGGAGGTCGACCATTCGAGCGTGCGGCCGTCCCAGGGATCGCCGGTGGCATCGACCAGCTCGGCGCGGTTGCGGATCGAGACGTAGATCTGGACCAGGAAGGTGGCGATGCCGCAGGCGATCAGCACCGCGCCGAAGGCGGCGATGACGAACCATATCTGCAGGGAGGGGTCATCGAAGACCCGCATGCGCCGGGTCACGCCCATCAGGCCAAGGATGTAGAGCGGCATGAACGCGAACCAGAAGCCAAGCACCCAGCACCAGAACGAGACCTTGCCCCAGAACGGATCGAGCCTGAAGCCGAAGGCCTTCGGCCACCAATAAGCGATGCCGGCAAACAGGCCGAACAACACCCCGCCGATGATGACGTTATGGAAATGCGCGATCAGGAACAGGCTGTTGTGCAAGACGAAGTCGGCCGGCGGCACGGCAAGCAGCACGCCGGTCATGCCGCCGACGGTGAAGGTCAACATGAAGGCCAGCGTCCACATCATCGGCAATTCGAAGCGGATGCGGCCGCGATACATCGTGAACAGCCAGTTGAAGATCTTCGCCCCGGTCGGGATCGAGATGATCATCGTGGTGATGCCGAAGAAGGAATTGACGCTGGCGCCGGAGCCCATGGTGAAGAAGTGGTGCAGCCAGACGAGGTAGGACAGGATGGTGATGACTATCGTGGCGTAGACCATCGATGTGTAGCCGAACAGGCGCTTGCCCGAGAAGGTCGAGGTGACTTCCGAGAAGACGCCGAACAGCGGCAGGATCAGGATGTACACCTCCGGGTGGCCCCATATCCAGATGAGGTTCACATACATCATCGGGTTGCCGCCGAAATCGTTGGTGAAGAAGTTGGTGCCGACATAGCGGTCGAGCGCAAGCAGCGTCAGTACCGCCGTCAGCACCGGGAAGGACGCCACGATCAGCACGTTGGTGCAGAGCGATGTCCAGGTGAAGACGGGCATGCGCATCATCGTCATGCCGGGGGCGCGCATCTTGATGATGGTGCAGATCAGGTTGATGCCGGACAGCGTCGTGCCGACGCCCGCCACCTGCAGCGCCCATATGTAGTAATCGACGCCGACGTCGGGACTGTAGCCGATGCCGGACAGCGGCGGATAGGCGAGCCAGCCGGTGCGGGCGAATTCCCCGACGAACAGCGAGGCCATGACCAGGATGGCGCCGCCGACCGTCATCCAGAAGCTGAAATTGTTGAGGAACGGGAATGAGACGTCGCGCGCGCCGATCTGCAGCGGCACGACGAAGTTCATCAGCCCGGTGACGAAAGGCATCGCCACGAAGAAGATCATGATCACGCCGTGGGCGGTAAAGATCTGGTCGTAGTGGTGCGCGTTGAGGTAGCCTTCCGAGCCGTTGAAGGCGATGGCCTGCTGCAGGCGCATCATGATGGCGTCGGAGAAGCCGCGCAACAGCATGACGAGGCCGAGCACCATGTACATGACGCCGGTCTTCTTGTGGTCGACGCTGGTGAACCACTCGCGCCACAGATAGCCCCAGAGCTTGAAGTAGGTGACCGCGCCGAGAAGCGCGAGGCCACCGAGCGCCACGACGATGAAAGTGCCGACGACGATCGGCTCGTGCAGCGGCAGCTGCTCCAAGGTAAGGCGGCCGAAGATGAGCTTGGTCAGCGTCTCAGACATCCGCTATCCCTTCACAATTCCAAACGCAGCAGACCGAGCGACGGCTTGTCCGCCTCTGCCTGGCGGCTGCCGGCGCCGGGCTTGAGCAGACCGACGCCGTG
>JAEKLU010000333.1 GCA_019509685.1 Mesorhizobium sp.
CGCGATCGTTATCGGCGAGTTCACCATGGCAAGCCTGCTCAACCGGCCGGCCTTTGGGCCCTACCTGCAGAACATCGGCGCCAACCGCGCCTATGAACCGGCGGCGCTTGCCATCATCGCCTTCGCCATCACCTGGGGCTGCATGTCGCTGATCCAGATCCTGTCCCGCTTCGCGCCGAAATCGGCGAACCGCCCGAACTGATCGAAAGAACAACTCCATGGCCGACCCGTTCCTCTCCATCCAGCACGTTCGAAAGTCGTTCGGCGCCACCACGGTGGTGGAGGATTTCAATCTCGACGTCGAGCCGGGCGAGTTCGTCTCGTTCCTCGGACCATCGGGCTGCGGCAAGACCACTGTGCTGCGCATGGTCGCCGGCTTCGAAGAGCCATCGGCCGGTAAGATCGTCGTCGCCGGCAAGGACATCACCCGGCTGAAGCCCAACCAGCGCAATGTCGGCATGGTGTTCCAGGCCTATGCGCTGTTTCCCAATCTGACCGTGGCGCAGAACATCGGGTTCGGCCTCAAGGTAGCCGGCATGCCGAGGGCAGACATCGATGCGCGTGTCACCGAGATGCTCGGCATCATCAAGCTGCCGCAGATGGCCGACCGCTACCCCTACCAGCTCTCCGGCGGTCAGCAGCAGCGCATCGCGCTGGCACGCGCCATCGCGCCGAAGCCGAAGCTTCTGCTGCTCGACGAGCCGCTATCTGCCCTCGACGCCAAGGTGCGCGTTTCGCTGCGCGAGGAAATCCGTTCCATTCAAAAGAAACTCGGCATCACCACCATCTTCGTCACCCATGACCAGGAAGAAGCGCTGTCGATCTCGGATCGCATCGCTGTGATGTATGGCGGCAAGGCCGAGCAGGTCGGCACGCCATTCGAGATCTACAACCGGCCGGCAACCAAGTTCGTCGCCAATTTCGTCGGCACGCTTAACGTGCTTGAAGGCAAGGTCACGGATGCCGCATCCGGCACGGTGCAGGTCAACACCCAGGAAGTTTCGCTCAAGGGCAAACTCAACGGTTCGAAGTCCGGCGATACGCTGTCGCTGGCGCTGCGGCCCGAAGCGATTTCGCTTGGACGCCAGCCAGGCCGCGATTCCAGCCTGTCGGGCGAAATTTCCGAAGTGCACTTCCTCGGCTCGGTGATCCGGGTTCGGGTCGGCATCGGCAACAACACCGTCTCGCTCGACACGTTCAACAGCCCGGCCACGCCACCTCCCGCTGTTGGCGAGAAGGCCGATATATCGTTCTCATCGAGCGACATGCTGGTGCTTCACTAGGCTGTGCCGATATTCAGGTGAGGCCGGCCTGACCTGAATCCCGATACATCCTGCCCCGTCCACATCGGCCGCTTTAAGCCGGAGCGAAAAAGGCCCGTGAAATCTGCTGGAAGACCGGCAGCGCCTCCATCTTGAGCGTTGGGAAGTCGGCCATCGCCACCAAGCCGCGATGCGCATTGGCGAGGGAGCGTATTGGCCGATGAGGATCATGATCGACGCTTACGGCCTCGCCTGAGAGCCGGATACGGCCGACCAAGCGCTGGACAATCGGCGGTATCCTGTCACCTTGTCGCTGCCAACCGACTTTTCACCCGCTGCGATATTCTCATGGCCCTTTTCGAGCTCACCCTTGTCCTGCTTCTGGCTGCCGTCGCGCTGACGGCGTTGTCGCGGCAGCTGGAGATTCCCTATCCGTCCCTGCTGGCGCTTGCCGGGGTTGGGCTTGCCTTCGTACCCGGCGCGCCGATGATCGAGATCGACCCGGAACTGGCGCTGGCGCTGTTCATCGCGCCGGTGCTTCTCGATGCCGCCTACGACACCTCGCTGCGCGATCTCAAGCGCTACCGGCTGTCGCTGGCCCTGCTGGCGCTCGGCGCCGTGATCTTCACGGCTGTGGTGGTTGCCTTCGTCGGCTGGAAGATGGCCGGCCTGCCGATCGCCGCGGCGATCGCGCTCGGCGCCATCGTCGCGCCGCCGGATGCGGTGGCGGCAAGTGCTGTGCTCAATCAGTTCAAGGTGCCGCATCGTATCACCGCCATTCTGCAGGGCGAGAGCCTGCTCAACGATGCCACCGCACTGCTGATCTACCGGCTGGCAGTTTCGGCGGCGCTCGGCACGATCATGCTGAGCAACGCCATTCCGACAATCCTTTTGGCAACGGTCGGCAGCGTCGTCGCCGGCTATCTGTTTGGCCGCTTCTCCTTGCTTACGCTCACGCGAATCGAGGATGCGGCGAGCAGCACGGTTGTGCAGTTCGCCGGAACCTTCGCCGTCTGGATCATTGCCGACAAGCTCGGCCTTTCCGCCATCATCACCATCGTCGTCTATGCCATCACCATCGCGCGCCGGGCGCCGCGGCGCATGTCGGCCAGACGCCGCGTCAGCGCCTATTCGGTTTGGGAGTCTGCGTTCTTCGTGCTCAACGTGTTGGCTTTCGTGCTGATGGGCCTTCAGGCCCGGTCGATC
>JAEKLU010000149.1 GCA_019509685.1 Mesorhizobium sp.
CGAGCCGGCATCGCGGACGTAGGAATAGGAGCCGTCGGCCTGCAAGGTGAGCGTGCCGTAGGTGCCGTGGAGGCCCGCATTGAGCGTGCCGGTGCTGTCGAGATCGGCATTGGTGGTGCCCTTGGCCACGCCGACGACGCCACCCGCGGCATCCTTGCCGTCGGCGCCGAACACGTCGTTCACGAACACATCACCCGTGATGGCGGCCTGGCTGCCGGACGGCACGTTGCCGATGTCGGCATTGGCGGTCGGCACGTCGTCGATGATCTGGACCGACAGCGTGCCGGGAGCCGAGGTGTCGCCGTCGGAATCGGTCACCGTCACCGTCATGTCGTCGAAGACGGCATCGGTCCCCGCGACGGAGTGTGCCGCGCTATGGACGAGCGTGTAGCTGTAGCTCACCTGGCCAGTGCTTGCGTCGTAGCCGGTGATGGTCAGCGTGTTGCCGGCCGGCGTGGTGATGGGGATCGGCGTCGATGCGCTGTTGGCAAGGGCGGCGCCCGAAATCACCTGGCCGGCGATGGTCAGCGAGCCGACGCCGTCGGGCGAGACGATGGTGAAGGTGCCGGTGTTGTGTTCGGAGGGGTCGCCGTCGACGCCTGGCGCCGCGGCTTCGCCCGAGCCTTCCGAGCCCGAGCTCGCCGGCAGGCCTTTTTCGTTCACGATGGTGTCGCCGCCACCGACGGAAGGCGTCAGGTCGGTGATCGACGGGGTCGAGTCGGGCAGGAGATTTGGGAACAGCTCGCGATGCTCCGGCTGGCCGAATGCCAGATCCGTCGGCGGCAGAAGAGCGGTGAGCCCGAAACCGTCGCCGATCCCGCCTACAGGCTGTTCGAAATTTCCGCCGGCGCTGCTCGGCGAGCCATTGCCCGCCGCCGAGATCGAGCCGTCCGCACCGAAGGCGACATCGACATGGCTTGCCTCGAGCGCTGCCAGCAGCGCAACGCGCGGCACCTCGACGTCGCCGATGATGAAGGTCGGCACATTGAGGGCGCCGTCCTTGATGACGATGACGGTGCCGTCGGCTTGTTCGAGCAACAAATTGTGGCCATCGACCTTGATGTTGTCGATGGAAATGCTGGCCGGCAGGTGGACGATATTGCTGGCGTCGGCGACGTATTGGTGCGGAGCGGCCGGCGTGTTCGCCGCCGCTGCGTTTGGCGCCGGAGCCGCCGGCTGAACCGGCGCGCCGCTGCCGACATCGACCGGTACAGGCTCGGCGGGCGCCGGCTGAGCAGCCTGAGCGACCTGGATGCCCGCATGCGTCGGCGAGCTGTTGTGTTCATAAGGGACGGAATGCTCGTCCCAAGAACCCGATACGGTGTCCAATTCGTTACTGGTCGTCATTGCCAAACCCCTCCGGCATTTCCCGGAAAGAGACAGGGACCACCTCTGCTTTGCAACTATCCCGTAAGCGTTTTCATATATTCTAATATGCCTGCTCAGGCATTTTTTACACGTGGTAAACCCCGAACATATAACCTGATATACATAGGCCCGAGTTTGGGTCTTCTGCGGATTGCTCAACGCGCCCTGCTGATCAATATAAGTATAAATTTGAATAAAATTTTACGAAAATAAGATGTTGCCGCTTACATGAAACTTATCCACCTTCCTTTCCGGTAATTTGAGACAAGATTGGTAGCGTCCACAGTCAAAGGTGGGCGTTATGACAAAAGAAAAATCTGCCCTGGGGACAACCGGGCTCAAACTGCTCCTGCTGGCAATCGGCATCGCCGGCCTGCCGCAACAGTCATCGGCGAGCGCCGTTGCGCGCGGCCTCGAACCTGCCGAGATGTCGCTGGTGAAGGTCGAAACGCCGCCCGCGCTCGGCGGTGTTTCGCTGCTGCGGTTCGAACCTTGGCAGCCTGCCGCCGCCTACACGGTCGGCATGGCTTTCGACAGTTACGGCATCGCCGCTATGGATCAGGACGGCGACGCCTCGGCGGCGCAAGGCAATGCCGGGATCGACCCCATCCAGACGGCGGCGATCATCCCCGGCGTGTTCGGCTCGGTCGCTCTGTCGATGAACAATTTTCCCGTCTCGGCGCGCTGGGCGCCGGTCTACAGGGCAATTGTCGACTGCACCGCGGGCAGTGCTTGCGACCGCAAGAACAGCACCTTTGCCGCGATCATCGATGTCGCCAAGGACAAGCGTTTCATCGACAAGCTGTCCTTCGTCAACGCGAGCATAAATCGCGCCATCGCCTACAAGAAGGACAGCGTCGTCTACGGCAAGCTCGACTACTGGGCCAAGCCTTCGGAAATCCTCGAGCACCGGGCCGGCGACTGCGAGGATTTCGCCATCCTCAAGATGGCGGCGCTGCTGCGTGCCGGCATTCCGGCGCAGAGCATGTCGCTTGTCGTCCTGCAGGATCGCAAGCGCGGCTTCTTCCATGCCGTGTTGTCGGTCAGCACCGGTAGCGGCGTGTTCATTCTCGACAGCCTGAGCAACATCGTTTCGCGCGACACCGATCTGCCGGACTACGTGCCGCTCTATTCGTTCAGCACCGACCGCGCCTGGATACACGGCGCCAAGGCCGGCGCAGCGCAAGTGGCCGACATCAAGGGCGGGCTTGCGACGGTCGCGCCCGGCGAGGGCCTGTAACGTAGCCGGTCTTCCGGAATTGCGTGAAAACAAAGAGATAGAGCGGTTCGCCGTGAAACGATGAAACGCTCTAGCCGCCGAATACGAACGCCATCAAGAGCTCCGGCTCGGCGACCGGCGCCCGCACCGCGTTCAATTGACCGCGATAACGGCGGTCGCCCGCGCCGATGACGAACCCGGTGGCGACAGGCAGTTCGCCATTGGCATCGAGCCGCGCGAAGATATCGGGGACATGGAGGTCCAGCGCCAGCTTGAGGTCGGGGCGCGTTTCGTCATTCGATGCGGCCGGCAACTGACGCCGGACCAGTTGCTGGAACGGCGCGTTGAAAGTCAGGATCTTCTTCGACGATGCCAGCGCGAAAGCCGGCGAAGGGCAGGCGAGAAGGATGGCATTGATCGTCTTGATCGACGCCAGCTTCTGCAGGGTCGAATTCTCGTCGGCCAGCCCGCGCATGCAGGCCACCCGGATTGCCGATGTCAGGTTTCCGGAATGGGCATGGCTCTCGGCAATCTCGTCGATCAGCGAGCCGATGGTGCATTTGCGGTTCTCGGCCATCTGCTTCAGCGCGGTCCAGAAGGCCCGCTCGAGGCGAATGCCGCGCCGTACGCCGCCACGCGCCACGACCCGGAACTCCAGCCCGAAATCCTCGGTCGCCAGTGGCGGCAGCCGCCGCTCGCCTGCGACGGGAGGGGAGATTGCGCTATCGCTCACTCATCGCCTCCTCACGCGCCTTGTTGATCGGCTTCATCAGATAGGTGAGGATGGTCTTGCGTCCGGTCTTGATGTCGACCGAGCAGATCATGCCGGGGATGATCGAATAGGTCTTGCCGTCCCGCGCCAGCGTCGACTTCTCGGTGGCGACGCGCACCTGGTAGTAGGGCTCGCCCGTCTTCTGGTCGACCAGGCTGTCGGCGGTGATGTTGGAGACCTTGCCTGCGATGCCGCCGAAGATCGAGAAGTCATAGGCGGTTATCTTGATCAGCGCGTCCTGGCCCGGCCGGATGAAGGCGACATCGCGCGGCGAGACCCGCGCTTCGACCAGCAACGTCTCGGAGGTCGGCACGATGCCGGCCACCACGGCGCCCGGCTGCACGAAGGCGCCGAGCGTGTTGACGTCGAGCGTGTTGACGATGCCATCGACCGGAGAGCGGATGTCGGTCCGCGCCACCTTGTCGGTAGCGCCGCGAATGGTCTCGTCGACGACCGAAAGATCGGCCAGCGCCTGGGTCAGGTCGCCCAGCGCTTCCTGCTTCAGCTGCAGGCCGAGTTCGTCGACCTGCAGCTGCGCCTCGGTGATGGCAGCCTTGCTTTTCTTGATGGTCTCGCCGGCGAGGTTCAGTTGCCCATGCAATTCGGTCTGCTCGCGCTCGACGCGGAGCTGCTCGGTCCTTGCCATCAGGCCTTTCTTGACCATGGCTTCGACCAGCGTCGTTTCCTGGTCGCTGACCGCAAGGTTCTTGGTCAGGCGATCCAGGTTGGCGTTGGCTTCGTCCAGCTCCTTCTCGCGCTGGTCGAGGCGCGACTTCAGAACCGAAAGCTTCACTTCAAAATTGCCGCGGCGCGCAAGCAGCAGGTTCTGCTCGTTGTCGCAGATTTCCGGCGCGACCGCCTGGATCTCGGACGGGCAGGGAAACGCACCCTCGATAGTGCCGCTCTGCTCGAATTTCAGTCGCGCGATACGCGCCTGCAAGGCGCGCGCCTTGGCCTGCTGCTCGCCGAGGCTGGACGTGTTCATCGTGTTGTCGAGGCGGATGATCAGATCGTTCTTCTTCACGACCTGTCCGATTTGCACGGCAATTTCCTGGACGACGCCCGGCTCGCTGGCCTGGATGACCTGGGTCTTGGAGGCCGGTATGACCTTGCCGTCGCCGCGCGCGATTTCATCGACCTCGGCAAAAGACGCCCACGCGACGGAACTCGCAAAAAGCGCTCCGATGATCAATATGGAGGCCGACGCAAACAGCGGCGGCCGGTCTTCCCTGGCAAGCATTTCCCAAGCCCCAACGCTTTGAATGCAATCAAGTCTGCTTCGTCAGGCGCTTGTTTTCTGCAGCGCCTGTATCACTTGGTCCTTCGGTCCGTCGGCAACGATCTTGCCTTGATCCACAACAATGAGGCGGTCGGCGAGCTCCAGCATGCTGAAGCGGTGCGTCGAAATGATCAGCGTCGTGTTGCGGTCGAAGGCCACTTTCAACTGCTTGATGAGCTGGCGTTCGGAAGCCAGATCCATGGAGCCCGACGGCTCGTCGAGGAAGACGATCTTCGGCTTGGTCAGCAACAGCCGGGCAATCGCCACGGCCTGTCTCTGGCCACCCGAAAGATTGGTGCCGCGCTCGCCGACATTCATGTCGTAGCCACGCGGATGGCGCGAGACGAACTCGTCGACGCCGGCAGCCTTGGCCGCTTCGACGATCTGCTCATCGCTCGCCTCCGGGCACGCCATCAGTAGATTTTCCTTGATGGTGCCGGAAAACAGATCGTTGGCCTGCGCGACGATGCCGACAGCGGCGCGAACTTCCGAAGGATGGTATTGGCGGATGTCGACCCCGTCCAAAAGCAGCTCGCCGGAAGTCGGCACGAAAAGCCGGCCGATGAGCCGGCCCATCGTCGTCTTTCCCGAGCCGATGCGGCCGATGATGCCGATGCGTTCACCGGGCTTCACCGAAAAACTCATCGCGGTCAGGACTTCGGTGTCGGTGCCCGGATAGGCGAAGCCGACATTCCTGAACACCATAGCGCCGTTTCGGATGGGGCGGTTGACGAAGCCGACCGTATCTGGCCGATCCTCCGGCTGCGCCATGATCGAGTTCACCATGCGCAGCGAAAGCATGGCCTGGCGATATCTCGACAGGGTCATCGCGATCTGGCCAAGCGGAGCCACGGCGCGGCTTGCCAGCATGACCGTGCCGATGATCGCTCCCGTGGAAATATGGCCCTGCGAGAACGCATAGGCGCCGGCCACGATCAGCGCGACGGTGACCATCTGCTGGATGGCCGAGGTTATGTTGCCGGCGGCTGCTGAAAGCTGCTTGATCTTCTCGGACGTGTTGGCCGCGTTTTTCGAGTGCTCGCCCCATTTGCGCAGCAGATACGCCTCGGCCCGCAGCGACTTGATGGTCTCCAGCGTTGAGATGGACTCGACCAGCAGCGCCTGGCGCTGCGAGGCCTCGTTCATGGAGGCCGCGACCCGCTTGCCGATGCGCCGTTGCGTGACCAATCCGACGATCACCGACGCGACGAAGGCCAGCGCCGGTATGATGACCAGCCAATCGCCGATCGCATAGATAACAAGCAGAAAGACGAAGACGAATGCGGTGTCGATGAAAACGCTGATGGTATTCGAGGTGAAGAATTCGCGCACGAACTCATATTGCGACACCCGGTTTGCGTATTCGCCGGTTGAGCCGGGCCGTGCCGACAGCGATGAGTTCAGCACTTTCTCGAACAGCATGTAGGAGATGCGCAGGTCTGCCTTGCGCCCGGCATAGTCGATGAGGGAGGCCCTGGCTGTCTTCAACAGCAGATCGAAAAGGATGACGGCGGAGATGCCGATCGACAGCACCCAGAGCGTCGATATTGCCTTGTTCGGCAAGATCCGATCGTAGACGTTCATGGTGAAGATCGGCGAGGCGATCGCCAGCAGATTGATGAATAGCGCCGACAGCACGACCTTCGAATAGGTGCGCCAGAACGGCCCCATCGTTCCCGTCAGCCAATGCCGCCGTTCGATCCTGGCGGCCGAACCGACATTCATCCCCTCGGTTGCATTGGCATAGGTGATCGAGAACGAGACGCCGCCGCTGATGTAGCTTTCGGCAAGCTCGGATTTGCTGACGGTCGTGCGCCCGTCTTCCTGCGGCGCGGTCGTGAATGCGCCGTCCTCGGTCTCGGCGAGCAAAGCGACGGGAAGTCGGCTGACCCGGAACAGGATGGCGGGGAGGTCGATGCGCCCCCGAACGAAGTCGCGATGGCTGAACTCGGTGATTTCAAGGCCGATGCGCTCTCCAAGGCGCCGGATGGCGTCAATGTCGATGTGCGTATCGGACAGCGGCACGCCGGCAAACAGCACCGTTTCCGCGCTCGGCCGGCCGAGATATCCGGCCACAGCCGCGAAGCAGCCCTTGAAGGCTTCCTTTGGCGAGAGAATGTTGGGTTGCTGGTTCACGATCCGCCCGCGGGCACTCTCGCTCGGCCCGACCTCTCACTTCTTCCTTACCGGCGCGAGGATATCGAATGGCAGATCGTTCGTCTGCTCCGACGGCGTCCGCGCATAGGTTTCGGTGTCTGCCGTTTCAGGCGTGCCGAACTCGGTCTTCGCATAGGCGGTAGCCTGTTTTGGCGGCTGAATGTCCATTGTCTTCAGCAACTGCCCGGTTGCGGCAAGCAGCCGGTATTCGGCGAAAAGCGACGCATAGGACGCCGTGTCCGCCAGTGTCGCGGTGTTGAAGCGGGTGTTCTGCGCGTCGAGCACGTCGAGCAGCGAACGCTGCCCGACCTTGAACTGCTCGCGATAGGACGCCACCAGCTTTTCGTTGGTGGCGGCCTGCTGCCTCAGCGTCTTTGCCTGCTCGGCCTGCCGGAAGCGGCGATCCCACGAGGTGCGGACCGCTTCCTCGATTTCGCGCAAGACCTGATGCAAGGCCAGCCGCTGTTCGCTGGTGCGGCGGATCTGCTCCTGCTCGTTGGCCTTGTCGATGCCGCCGCGATAAAGGTTCCAACGCAGCACCACCCGCGCTTGCAGGTCGTTGGTGCCACCGTCGCTGCCATCGATGTCGGAGCCTGCCCGGGCAACTCCCTCGGCAGTGATGGAGGGGCCGTATTTTGCCCGTGCGGCGTCCACCAGCGAGGCCGCGGCGTCGATGTCGCTGTTGGCCATGTGCACGCGTGGATTGTTCTGTCGCGCCAGCCCGATCGCTTCATCGAGCGACCTTGGCAGCGCAGCGGAAACATCGCCGGGTCTGGCGGCGCTGGTCAGCGGCTTTCCGACAGTCTTGAAGAACCGGATCTTTGCGGCCTCCATTTCCTCGGCGGCTTCCTGGAGGCGCGCCTTGGCGGCGAACAGCCGCTCCTCCGCCTGTTGGCGGTCGGCATCGTTCAGCGCGCCGCCGGCAATGCCTTGCCGGATGTCGCCGAGAATTGCCTGATGGAAGGCAAGGTTCTTTTTGGCTTCGGCAACGATCGAGGCCTGCAGCATGGCTTCAAGATAATCCTGGACGACGGAGAGGCCGATGAATTCGGACCGTTCCAGAACCCGGAACGAGGCGCCGTCGACCCGCGAGGCCTGGCGGTTGAGTTCGGCGTGCCTTGCACCGCTATCATAGAGCGTCTGCGAAACCGTGAGATCGGTTTCTGCCGGATAGAGCGTATCGTTCTCGATATCCAGCGCGCGCCTGTCAGGATTGTCGAGGCGGCGCGCCCCCGCCGACGCTTCGAGATCCACACTCGGCAGATAGAGACCCTTCGCCTGGCGCAACTCGAACTCGATGGCCTCACGATTTTCGATCGCTTGGCCGATTTCCGGATTGGACTCCACCGCGACCGCCATCGCCTCTCGAAGAGTGATGGCGTGAGCGTTGCCATAGCTCAACATCGTAGCAGTCATCAACAAGCCGAGGCGCTTAGCCAAGGTCGACACCGCTGTCTTATTCATTACCCCACACCCCACGCTCCCGTCGCCATTTAAGGCGGTACATCCCCAAGGGAGTGTCCCCGACGCCATTGAGGCGCTGCATCCCTAAGGGGAGTTTCCACTAATTTCCGTAACATGTGTGAGTGCTTATTGATTTAGTGGTTACTAAAACCGCTTAATAAGTTCGCAGGATGTGGCAAAAATGGCACAAAAATGCGCTTTTGGCCGCAACCGAGAGCGGTCCAACATCGG
>JAEKLU010000353.1 GCA_019509685.1 Mesorhizobium sp.
ACCGCTGACCAAGGGCTCGGTCGTCGCTTCGGATGCCTTCTTCCCCTTTGCCGACGGCCTGCTCTGGGCGATCGAAGCCGGCGCAACCGCGGTGATCCAGCCCGGCGGCTCGATGCGCGACGACGACGTCATCGCCGCTGCCGACGAGCACGGCATCGCCATGGTGTTCACAGGGGTGCGGCACTTCAGGCATTAGCGCCTCTTCCTTCCCTCCTGGGGGAGAAGGAAACGCGCTACCCCTTGGGCTTGTCCGCCGGATAAGGCGTCCCGACGAGAATGGCCATGCCGATCCCGAGGAACAGGATGATCGCCGCCATGCCGAGCCGCGGCGAACCGCTGAGTGTGGTGATGGTCGCCACCATGAATGGCGCCAGGAAGCTGGTTGCGCGGCCGGCCAGCGCGTAGATGCCAAAATAGCGGCCGGATTCTGCCGCCGTGACGCTGCGCGCCATGTAGGAGCGCGACGACGCCTGCACCGGGCCAAAGGCAAGCCCGATCAGCAGGCCGTAGAGGATGTAGGCCTTCTCGGCCGCGGTGCCGAACAACCCGCCGGAATCGGCGGTCGACAGCGGGATCAGGCCGAGCAGCGTGAAGCCTGGTCCGGTCGAGACGACACCGATGGTGGCGACCGACAGCATCACCAGCGCAACCATCACAACGTGCTTCGAGCCGAGCGCGGTATCCAGCCGCGCCGCGATCCAGCAGCCGAAGATGGCAACGACATTTAGGATGATGCCGAACAGGCCGATCTCGGTGATCGACCAGTGGAACATGCCGGCCGCGAACGTGCCGCCAAGCGCCAGCAGCGCGTTGACGCCGTCCTGATAGATCATGCGGGCGAGCAGGAAGCGCAGGATGCCACTGCGCTGGCGCACTTCCACCAGCGTCGACTTCAGTTCGGACAGGCCCTCGCGCACCGCCGGCCTGATCGGGATGCCCTTGATGGCGTCGGGCGTGAAGAAGAACATCGGCAGGATGAACACAAAGTACCAGCCGGCCGACATCGGCCCGGTGAAGCGCGCGTCCTCGCCGAGCTTCGGATCCAGCCCGAACAGCGGATCGAGGCCGATGAGCGTCTTACCGGTTTCGAGATTGCCGGCGAGGAACAGCACAACGAAGATCAGCGCGATCATCCCGCCGAGATAGCCGAGCCCCCAGGCCATGTTGGAGATCCTGCCGATTTCGGCTTTCGGCACCAGCCGCGGCATCATGGAATCGTTGAACACGGTCGAGAATTCCGCCGCCACCGAAGCCAGCGAGAACAACAGCACGACCAGGAACAGGTTGGAACCGGGCGCCGCGAACCACAGCAGGCTGAGGCTGATGATCTTGATCGTCGCGAAGAAGGCGATCCACGGCTTGCGCGGCCCGGTCTGGTCGGCGATCGAGCCGAGCACGGGCGACAGCACCGCGATGACCAGGCCGGCAGCGGCGATGCCGTAGCCCCAGGCTGCCTGCCCGCTGGTCGGGTCGCTCGCCATACGCGAGACGAAATAGGGCCCGAAGATGAAGGTGGTGACGACGGTGAAGAAGGGCTGCGCCGCCCAGTCGAAGAACATCCAGCCCCAGATGCCGCGCCCCGAAGCCCGCTGCACTGTCTCTACTGCCGCCATGCCTGATTCCCCTGGGACCCGCGCCCGTGTCGGGCGCATGTCTGCATGTTTTTCATGACGGCGCAAATGCGCCTGGCTTGCGGCCCGCGACAGCGGTGGCGCAGCCGAAGAAGAAGCGCTTGAACTCGACGTCCAGGCCTTCGCTCTTGAGCATTTCCGCCACATAGGAGGCATCGCCAAAATTGGTCGAGTACGTGCCGATCATCGCGAAATCCCGCGCGCCCTGGAGAAAAATCTTCTCTATGAGCGGCAGCATCACTTTGAGATGGAAGAGATAGAGCGGTCGCAGCCACCAGCCTTTCGGGTCGGAGGCTTCGATCATGCAAAAGACGCCGCCGGGCTTGAGGCAGCGCGCGACGAGACCGGCCAGCCTGGCATGCTGCTCAGGGTTGAATGTCTTCAGGCCGAAGGTCGAGATGATGAAATCGGCGCTTGCGTCGGGCAGGTCGCTGGCCAGCACGTCGTCTTCGATGAAGGCGATCTTGTGAGCGCGATGCGCATGCAGCCGCTGCAAGGCGCGCTGATGCATGCCCGATGAGATGTCGACTGCCGTGATGGCGCCGATATCGGGAAAGCGCTTGAGCAGATGCGGCCAGACTTCGCCTGTCCCAGCCATGAGATCGTAGCCGGTCGGCTGCGACGTTTGCGGAGCAGGCATCAGCTCGACGCATTGCCTGCGCCAGCGTTCGGTGAAACCGAGGGAGCAGACCAGACTGAAAGTGATGTATCGACCGGAGCAGCGATCGAAGACACCTTTGACGAAGCGGGCGTCATAGATGTCGCCCGGCGCATCGGCCCTGGCAACGGGATGGCTCAGGGGCTCGTCCCGCACTATGTCAT
>JAEKLU010000150.1 GCA_019509685.1 Mesorhizobium sp.
AGTCCGCGCAGAAGGTGCATTCGAAGGTGCAGATCAGCGCATCGGTCGCTTCCGGCGGCAGGTCCTTGTCGCAGCATTCGCAATTGGGCCTGAGATCCAGCATCCGTCTCTCCTCACTTTTACGGCGCCTCACCTGATCGGCTCATGCACGGTCACCAGCTTGGTGCCGTCCGGAAAAGTCGCCTCGACCTGGACATCGTGGATCATCTCGGCGATGCCGTCCATGACCTGAGCGCGGGTGATGACATGCGCTCCGGCCTCCATCAGTTCGGCGACCGGGCGGCCGTCGCGCGCGCCTTCGACGACGAAGTCGGTGATCAAGGCGATCGCCTCCGGGTGGTTGAGCTTGACGCCACGCTCCAGCCGCTTGCGCGCCACCATCGCCGCCATGGCGATGAGCAGCTTGTCTTTTTCGCGCGGCGTCAGGTTCATTCAAGTCTTCCCGGTCTTCGAGGTCACAGTGACCATAATTTGGGCAGGCCCGCCCGCCCGTTGAGCAATTCAACGAGTGGAACCAGCCGTCTGCGGAGCTGGTAGCCGTCCCCGGCGTAAAGCCTCGCAAGAAGCTTGCCAGATCGACCTACGCTCCACTGGCTGGCGCCGCCTCGATCGCCGATAATGTCACGAGCGGGCTCCAGCAGGCGCTCCGCGTTCGGCGCAACGAGCAGCAGCGTTGCAACAGCCGTCGCCCCGCCAGCCACTGCCATGCGCTCCAGCCTGGCGGCGATGTCCGGCCCGATGCGGAAATCCTCGGCGTGGATCAGCGCGCCGCCCTGGCGGACCCGCCAACGGTCATGGAAGCTGCCGCTGATGGTCCGCTCACCCATCGCCAGCCGGCCGAACAGCGTGGCTTCGAGAATCAACGCCTCGGCGCCCTCGGCAAGCTCGACATCCAGCCTGCGGGCGAAGGCGGCCTGGTTGAAGACGATGGTTTCCTGCGGCAACCAGGCGATGCGGCCGCCGGCGCCGACGCGCAGGCTCACCTTCGCCTCCGCATGGTCGGCGACGGCGCGATAGACCTTCTCGCAGGCTTGCGTGGTGATGGAGACGCAAGCGCCTTCGCCGGCCTCGATCGCCCAGCCGAGCCGGTCGCCGCCGGTCAGGCCGCCGGCGGTGTTGATCAGGACGGCCTCGAGCGGATCGCCCTGCACCAAAGGCATGCGGATCTTGGCCGAACCATCCTGGTAAAGACGTTGCAGCCTGGTCCGGCCACCACTCATGCCGCACAAAAGCCTGCCTTGCCCGGCAACGCGTTGCGCGTGAGGGGCGGGGTGGGATGCCAGGGCATTGTCGATCTTGTCCACGGGCGCCAAGGTTAAGCACCCGGGCGGCTTTGTCGATATAGCTTGTTGCTTGACATCGTTTCGGTTTCTATAGAGGGAAACCACCCTGGAGCGTCGCGCGGTGCCTTGCGTGGTAAGAGGCAAACGCTTTCGTTCAATCCGGGGATCAAAAAGGGGCGCTCATCAGTTGGCGTCGGGAAACGACAGGGAAGGAACCGAATGGCTGACCAGCTGACGACCGAGATCATCGAGAAGATCAAAGCCCACGCCGAGACTGGCGGTGAGGAAATCACCACCAGCACCGATCTCAGCACGCTTGGCATCCATTCGCTGGAGCTGACGGAGATTATCTTCGACCTCGAGGAAAAGTATGGCATCGAGATCGAAATGAACACCGTCGACGCCTGGAGCAACCTCAAGAACGTCGGCGACATGGTCGAGGCGGTTCGCGCACTGATCGCGAAAAAAGCCTGACTGTATGCAAAAGCGCGTCGTTATCACCGGTATTGGCGGGATTTGCGGGCTCGGCAACGATGTGGCCGCGATCTGGGATGCGATGCGAGCCGGCCGCTCCGCGATCGGCGTGATCAGCAATTCGCCGCTGCACGACCTGAAGGTCAAGGTCGGCTGCGAAATCAAAGCTTTGCCCGAGCACGGCATCGATCGCAAGCAGGTGGTGTCGATGGACCGTTACAGCCTGCTGGCGGTGATCGCGGCGCGGGAAGCCATGCAGCAGTCCGGATTGACGGCGCACGCCGACAATACCTATCGGATGGGCGGCGTTGTCGGTGTCGGCGTCGCCGGTTTCGAAACAATCGAGGAGAACTATCGCGCGATCCTGCTCGAGGGGCGCAACCGCGCCGGCATCTTCACCGTGCCTAAGGTGATGCCGGGGGCCGCCGCCGGCCAGGTCAGCATGGCGCTCGGCCTGCGTGGCCCGGTGTTTGGCGTCACCTCGGCCTGTTCCTCGTCCAACCATGCAATCGCCTCGGCGGTCGATCAGATCAGGCTTGGCCGCGCCGACGTCATGGTTGCCGGCGGCACCGATGCGCCGCTGGTTTGGGGCGTCCTCAAAGGCTGGGAGGCGCTGCGGGTGCTGGCACCCGACACCTGCCGGCCGTTTTCAGCCGATCGCCAGGGCCTGGTTCTGGGCGAAGGCGCCGGCATGGCGGTGCTCGAAAGCTACGAGCACGCCGTGGCGCGCGGCGCCACCATCCTTGCCGAGATCGCCGGCGCCGGGCTCTCCGCCGACGCCTCGGACATCGTCGCGCCAACCGTCGAGGGGCCGGAAGCGGCGATGCGTTTCTGCCTGGCCGATGCCGGACTTAACGCGGAAGATGTCGACTATCTCAACGCGCACGGCACCGGCACCAAGGCCAACGACCAGATCGAGACCACCGCGATCAAGCGCGTTTTCGGCGAGCATGCGCGGACGCTTTCGATTTCCTCGACCAAGTCGATGCATGCGCATTGCCTCGGCGCTTCCGGCGGGCTGGAAATGATCGCCTGCGTGATGGCGATCCGCGACGGCGTCGTGCCGCCGACGGCCAATTATCGCGAGCCCGACCCCGAATGCGACCTCGACGTGACGCCGAATACGCCGCGCGAGCGCAAGGTGCGGGCGGCCTTGAGCAACAGTTTTGCCTTTGGCGGCACCAATGCCGTGCTGGCTTTCAAGGCGATCTGACCAAGCGCGGCTAATCTGGATCAAGCAAAGCCGATCCGCTTCAAGCCACCTTGATGTTATCAAGCGAAGCTTTGGTTGATTGTCCGTGCACGACAGGGTGCCTATCGGCGTGTTGATCGCGGCGAAGGCCGATCGTAGTTGTTGTTTCCCGCCACAAGCGCCGCTGCCCAGCGCCAATCCATTCAGGAGATTCACCATGACCGACCTGTCAGCCTTCCTGATCAACCAGCGCTGGCCGGCCAAGCAACCCGACCGCCTGCAGCTCTATTCCGCCACAACGCCAAACGGCGTCAAAGCCTCGATCGCGCTGGAGGAGATCGGCCTGCCCTATGAGCCGCATTACGTCGATATCGGCAAGAACGAGAGCTGGACGCCGGAATTCCTGTCGCTCAACCCGAACGGCAAGATACCTGCCATCATCGATCCGGACGGCCCCGGCGGCAAGCCGATCGGCTTGTTCGAATCCGGCGCCATCCTGCTCTATCTGGCGGAAAAGACCGGCAAGCTGATGCCTGCCGATCCGGCGCGCCGCTACGAGACGATCCAGTGGGTGTTCTTCCAGATGGCGGCGATCGGCCCGATGTTCGGACAGGTCGGCTTCTTCCATAAATTCGCCGGACGCGAGATCGCCGACAAGCGGCCGCTGGAGCGTTACCGCGACGAATCGCGGCGGCTGATCGGCGTCTTGGAAACGCGGCTCACGGGGCGGCAATGGATCATGGATGACGACTACACCATCGCCGACGTCTCGATGCTCGGCTGGGTGCGCAACCTGATCGGCTTCTACGACGCGCGCGAATTGGTAGGGTTCGACGATTTTCCCAAGGTCGGGGAATGGCTGGAGCGCGGCCTGGCGCGGCCGGCCGTGCAGCGCGGCCTCACCATCCCGGCAAAGGCCTGAAAACAGGACGCTGAAGCCGGCCCTACTTTGCCTTGGCTTTCGCGCGACGGCCAAACACCGAAGCGGCAAGCCGCGCCGTCGCGACCATTGCGCCGGTGGCGACACTGGCCACGGTGCGGATCGGGCCGGATTTGCTCGTGGCGGGTTTCGGCGGCTTTTTAGCTTTGGCCGGAGCCTTGTGCGTCGCGCCGGCCACCACTTTCCTCGGTGCTGCCTTGCCGAAGGTCGGCTTGGCGTCCTTCGCGTCGGCCAGCGCTGCGTCTGCGCCGGCTGTTACCTGCCTGGGCTGCTTGGCTCTGCTCCTGGCGGGCGCGGGTTTTCTGGTCTTGGTTGCCATTTGACGGCTCCCTTACGCCTGACAAAAAGGGGATACCGGCATAACGGCCTGAAAGTCTTAAGGTTCCGACCCGGAAATACTGAAAATTGAGCGGGTTAACCAACGGCCCAGCCATCAAGCGATGACCAGGACATCAACCGATGACCAGGTCGGCTGGCCGGCGTCGCGCCAGCACACGCTCGATGTTGGGCATGTCGTTGGAGGCTATCCAGGCGCGGGCGTCGTCGTCGGACTTGCCGTGGCCACGCCAGCGCTCCATCAGGCGGCGTTCCAATTCATTGCGCGACACATCTATGAAGATGGTGAAATCGAACAGTGGCGCCAGCCGCGCCCACGGCTCCTCGTCAAGCAGAAGGTAGTTGCCTTCGACCAGGATGAACTTGGTGTCGGCGGAAACGACCTCGGCTGCGGCGCGCGACAGTTCGACGGTGCGGTCGAACACCGGAATGGCGATGTCGGGCTCGCCGGAGCGGATGCGTTTCAGAAGCGTCTCGAAGCCGGCGAAATCGAAGGTTTCGGGCGCGCCCTTGCGCGCGCGCAGGCCGCGCCGGTTGAGGATGATATCGTCATAGTGGAAGCCGTCCATCGGCACGACTTCCGAAGCGCCTTCCGGCAACAGCTCATGCAGGTTCCCCGACAGCGTCGATTTGCCCGAGCCCGGCGGCCCGGCGATGGCGACAATGAAGCGCTTGGCCTTGCCGGCGCGCTTGAAGATGGCGGCTGTGATATGGGCGATCTCGGACATCGGCGCCTTTCCGGTCGTGATTTCAGACCGCATCTTGGCGGGTATAGATGGAAATTTCAAACCTGGTTTCCCAGATCCCGATGTTTCGCGGCTGTTGGCAGGACGCATCTCTTTGAGTTTAGCCGAGACACCTGAAGCGTCGTCATCCACGGACGGAGCAAGGAGCGAAGCGACGCGCGCAGACCCGCGGATCCATGCCGGGGTTTACGAGCGCAGAAATTCTGCACCGTCGCGCTCTTCGGCGAAGGTAACGGAATGGATCCTCGGGTCTGCGCTCCGCTTCGCGTCGCTCCGCCCGTGGATGACGAGGGCGGTGATTTCAGGCCGGGACCGAGCGCCCGATGCGCAGGAACTCGCCATCGAAGGGCACGTCCTTGGCTGTGCCGTCGGCGGCAAGGACGCGCATCCTGTCGCGCGCGGTTTCGATGCCTGCCGGCGCTTCGGCATGCGCGGACGGAAGCACGCCGATGACATGACGGAAGGAGACCGACCGTCCCTCGGAGAGGGTGAAGGCCGTCGCCACGCCTTCGTGCTTCAGCCAGTTGTCGCCAAGCGAGGCGGCGTGGCCCATCGCGGCGCGGCCATCCTCGATGCCCAGCACACCGAGATGGCGGCCGCTCCAGGGCGCGTAGTCGCGACCGCCATTCGAGAGCCACAGCATGGTCACCGGTAGTTCGGCGGGGTTCTTCAGCACCAGCACAAGGTCGTGCTCGGCGCGGCGGGCAATGGCCGTCCAGCCCGGACCGCCGTGGTCGGCTTCGACCAGGGTGATGAAATCCTCGCGCTTGTCCTCCATGCGATAGTCCGTGAGGTCGGTGGTGCCGCCGGCGGCAAGCGGTAGATGGGTAAGATCGGTGGCGCGGGCCGGATAAGCGAACCGGAAGCGGCCGCGCGCCGGATCGGGCTCCAGCGGGGTCGGCGGCGTCACCGCCACGCGCTTCGGCGAGAAGGCGAGCCGGCCCCCGTCGCGCATCGAGGTCATCGGGTGGTGCGCGACCGAGATGGCGCCGGAGCCGCCGGAAAAGATATGCTCCTGGTAGAGGAAAGGATGGTCGTCGCGCAGGGTGAAGATCTTATCGACGGCGGCGCCCATGACCTTGCGGCGCAGCCGGAAGACGGCGCGCCAGCCGCCGGGGATCGCGCCGTTCTCGGCGACGTCCCATTGGCTGTTCGCCGTCCAGCCATGCAGGGGTGCTGCCTCGACGTCGCTGGACGAAAACGGCGCGCACAGGAAATCGCCTGAAAGGCGCACGGTGCCTTCGGGGATGTCCTGCGGCAGGCTCTCGCGCGGCGAACCGACCCAGGGCGCGCGATGCAGCGGCTTCAGGGTTCGGCCATCGGCCTCGACCTGCATATCGGCGATGTGGCCGACCGCGAGGTCGAGCGAAACCGAGATGCCTTTTGCGCCGAGCGTGACCGTGTCCATGAATGCCTCCCCGAATCTTCTTCGGGCGCAAGCAAAGCCTGTCCGGTGACGGATAAGCAAGCGGGTGGACAGGCATTTTGCATCAGTCGGGGCGGGAGCGCTCGGCGCAGGGATGTTCGACGTTAGCGCCGCCCCTCATTGCCCTGCCGGGCATTTCTCCCCGTAGAACAGGGAGAAAGAAGTTCACTACTGCCTTTTGTAGTCCCGCACCGGCGACTTGGTGCCGTCCGTGTAGGTGACCTGCACCGCCATCGACGTCACGTCGTCCTTGACCTTGAAATAGGGCTGGTAGTTGCCGGGGATGGCGTAGGGATCCTTGGCGTCGCAGGGCGGCATTTTTATCTCTTTGTCGAGCGCGGTGCCGTTCAGGCTGTAATGCACCGCCTTGATGGCGCAGCGGTAGGACAGCATCTGGGTGAAATAGACCAGGCCATGATTGCCGCCTGAATCGAAGGCGATCCACGACGTCCAGAACTGATCGAGAATCTGCTTATTCTCCTGCTGGAGCGCACTGGCCGGGTCGAAGCGGATGTCGAACGGACCGGTCTCGCGGCCCCTGATGTCGAGATATTTGATCGCGATGGTGGTGGCCGCGGTGTTGTCGGGCAGCTCGAAACTGGGGTTCGGCATCGGTTTGCCGGTGCGCTGATCGTTCATCGCCATCGCCCCGGTGTCGGTGAACGGGCCGGCCTCGCCGAGACGCCAGGAGATCGCCGTCGCCGGCTCGGGCAGCGAAATCGTCATCGACCATCCGGCGTTGGAGCGCATCGGCGTCAGCGTCGGCACGAAACGCGAGGGGTCGAGCACATCGCCCAGCGCGGTCAGCCGGCTGCGGCTGCGGTCGAGCCAATCGGCCAGTTGGGTCTGGTCGACGAAATATTGGAGCAGCCCGCCATCCTTCTCATAGGAAACGAATTTGGTCAGCGCGGCCGCTTCGCTGCGCTTGTCGGCCAGCGTCTGGCTGCCCAGCCGGTCCTCCGAGAACTCCTGCGCCAGGAGAAAGTAAGCCGGCGCGTAATCGGGATTGGCCGCGATGAAGGCGTTGAGCTTGTCGAGACGTTGGGTGTCGTCGAATTGCAGGAGATGGACAAGCTTGATCGACGGCGCCTTGGCCTTGTCGGCCAGCTGGCCGAACACTTCGCGGGCGCCGGCCTTGCCGTCCTGGACCCGAAGCAGCGTGGCAAAGCGGGTATAGGGGTCGATGGCGTCGACATCGAAGCCGGCAAAGGCGAGATAGGCGCGGCGGGCGTTGAGCATGTCGCCGGCGAGCTCGTAGACGCGGGCATTGTGATAGAACTCGTCGGGACGCTTGGGGTCGCCGATGGCGCCGCCCTGCGCCGAAAGCTGGGCGAAGCCCTTGGCGATGGTGTCGATCGAAACGGCGATCTGCTCGGTGGTCGCCTGCAGTTTTTCGGCCTGGGCCTGCTGCTGCTTCTGGCCAGCCGCCAGAGTATCGGTGGTCTGCTTGACGGCTTCGACGCTCTTTTGCGTCTGGGCGCCCTGGGCGGTCTGTTGCTGTTGGGTCGATGCGATCTGATCGGCGGTCTTGGCCACCGTGTCGGTGGTTTGCTTGACCGCTTCGACCGTGTTCTGGGTCTGAGCGCCCTGCGCGGTCTGTTGCTGCTGGGTGGAAGCGATCTCCTGCGTCGTCTTGGCCACCGTGTCGGTGGACTTGGCGATCGTGTCGGTCGACTTCTTGACCTCCTCGACGGTCTGCTGCGTCTGCGTGACCGTCTGCTCGATCTTGGCCACCTTTTGCGAGACGATGCCCATCGACTGCTGCAGCTCGCTGATCGCCGGCACGAGCGCGGCGATTACGCCGTTCTGCGAGTTCGTCTGCTGTTGGATGCCATAGACGCCGCCGGCGATTGTCGCCGCACTTGTGGCGAAGATCAGTGCCGGCATCGCTTTTGCGGCCAGCACCAGCCGCAGCGCCATGGCGATGGCGATGATCAAGGCCGCGACGGCGGCGCCGAGCGCGATGTAGGCGGCAAAGGGTCCGAGCGGATTGAGCACGTCGCCAACCGCGCCGGCGACGAAAGCGAAGCTCGCCGCCCATTTGCCTGTACG
>JAEKLU010000354.1 GCA_019509685.1 Mesorhizobium sp.
AAGAACAATGAGTGGATCGCTTTCCTGGGCTGGACGCCGCACCCGGTGATGGGCGCCATGAAGATCACCTATCTCGACGGCATGGGCGACAGCGGCTTCGGCGCCGCCACCGTCTACACCAATGTGCGCAAGGGCTACACCACGGAATGCCCGAATGCCGGCAAGTTCATCGCCAACCTCAAGTTCAATCTCGACATGGAAGGCGAGATGATGGACGCGATCCTGAAAGGCGGCGACGCCAACACGGTCGCGATGGACTGGCTGAAGAAGCACCCTGACGCGGTCACCCCGTGGATTGCCGGCGTCACCACCTTCGACGGCGGCGATGCCGCGGCAGCTATAAAGACCGCGCTCGGAAGCTGAGCCGACTGAATTCGGCCAAGCCGAACCAGGAAGGGCAGCCGCTCCAGAAAAGGCTGCCCTTTTTCGTATCCTGTGACAAGATGACGTAACGACAATCGAGGCCGAGGGCAGGCGGTCTCGCATGAGAGGGGCGATATGGATCCGATTTCGAAATTCATGGTCGATCACAAGATACCGATCGGCGCCTGGGGAAAGGCCTTCTTCGGTTTCCTCACCGACAATTTCGACACTGTGTTCAGGGCCTTTTCGAACGGCCTCAATTTCCTGCTCGACGGTCTGGTCGACATCCTGCTGCTGGTGCCGCCGGTGCTGCTGGCGCTGATCATCGCCATCATCGCCTGGCTGCTGCAGCGCTCGCGGCCGCTCGCCATCGGCGTCTTCCTCGGCCTGATTTTCATCATCAACCAGAACCTCTGGAAGCAGACGGTGCAGACGCTGGTGCTGGTCGTGGCCGCCGCCGCCATGGCGATGGCCATCGGCGTGCCGCTCGGCATCTGGGCCGCGCACAAACCGAAGGTCTACCGCATCATGCTGCCGGTGCTCGACCTGATGCAGACGCTGCCGACCTTCGTCTACCTCATCCCGGTCTTGACGCTGTTTGGCCTCGGCAATGCGCCCGGCCTTATCGTCACCATCATCTTCGTCATCCCGACAGCGGTGCGGCTCACCCATCTCGGCGTCGTCTCGGTGCCGAAGTCGATCATCGAGGCCGGCGAGGCGTTCGGCGCCACCAAGCAGCAACTGCTGTGGAAGGTCGAGCTGCCCTCGGCGCTGCCGACCATCATGGCCGGCCTGACGCAGTCGATCATGCTGTCGCTGTCGATGGTGGTGTTCGCCGCGCTGATCGGCGCCGGCGGTCTCGGCACTGAAATCAACCGCGCGCTCGGCTCGCGCCGCATCGACCTCGGCCTGGAGGCCGGCCTGGCGATCGTCGTGCTCGCCATCGTGCTCGACCGGATGACGCGTATCGGCGTTGGAGGCAAGAAATGACCGTCGCAGTCGATTTCAAGAACGTCGACATCGTCTTCGGCGCCGATCAGGCCGGTTCGCTGGCGATGATCGACAGTGGCGCCACCCGCGCCGAAATCCTCGAAAAGACCGGCAATGTGCTGGGCTGCGCGGGCGCCAGCCTGACCGTGCATGAGGGCGAAATCTCGGTGCTGATGGGCCTGTCCGGCTCGGGCAAGTCGACGCTGCTTCGGGCCGTCAACCGGCTCAACGTCGTGTCGCGCGGCCAGGTGCTGGTCAAGGACGGCGACAACATCGTCGATGTCGTGACCTGCGATCAGGCGACGCTGCGTCGTCTGCGCCAGAAGCAGGTGGCGATGGTGTTCCAGCAGTTCGGCCTGCTGCCATGGCGCACGGTCGAGGAAAATGTCGGCCTTGGCCTCGAGCTTGCCGGCGTGCCGGATGCCGAGCGCAAGGAGCGCGTGCACAAGCAGCTCAAGCTGGTCAATCTCGACCAGTGGTCGAAGAAATACGCGCATGAGCTGTCAGGCGGCATGCAGCAGCGCGTCGGCCTAGCGCGCGCGTTCGCGACCGAGGCGCCGATCCTGTTGATGGACGAGCCGTTCTCAGCGCTCGATCCGCTGATCCGCACCAAGCTGCAGGACGAATTGCTGCAACTGCAGGCCGAGCTGAAGAAGACCATCATCTTCGTCAGCCACGATCTGGAAGAGGCGCTGAAGATCGGCAGCCACATCACCATCATGGAGGGTGGCCGCATCGTGCAGACCGGCGCGCCGGAAGACATCGTGCTGCGGCCCGCCAACGACTATGTCCGTGACTTCATCGCCAATGTGAACCCGCTCTCGGTGCTGACCGCCTGGAACGTCATGCGCGACAGCCGCGACCTCGAGCACGGCGATAACGGCTGGGTGTGGCTCGACCGGCGCAAGACGACGCGCTTCAAGATCGACGAGCATGGGCTGGTGGCGGCGGCTGAACGCGACGGCAAGCCGGCGGTGTGGGTCTCCTGCGCCGATGTCGAGGCCCAGCCGGAGGAAGCAGCGCAAGTGTTCTGGGCCAATCCGGGCACCTCGCTGAAAACCGTCATGCTCGCCATGCACCGCTCACAGACCGCC
>JAEKLU010000151.1 GCA_019509685.1 Mesorhizobium sp.
CGAGATTGTCGGCCTGTTGAAGACCGGGTCGGCCTATTACGCGCCGGCCGCTTCGGCGATTTCGATGGCGGAAGCCTATCTGAAGGACAAGAAGCGCGTGCTGCCCTGCGCCGCGCATCTGTCGGGCCAGTATGGCGTCAAGGGCACCTATGTCGGCGTTCCGGTGGTGATCGGCGCCGGCGGTGTCGAGCGCGTCATCGAGATCGACCTCTCGAAGGCCGAGCAGAAGATGTTCGATAGTTCGGTGGCCGCCGTGCAGGGCCTGACCGAGGCCTGCACCAAGATCGCCCCACATCTCGCCAGCAAGTAATCTGGCCGGCAAGTAATCTCGCCGGCAAGTAACCGTCCTTGGAGACCAAGCGCATGAACATCCATGAGTATCAGGCCAAGGCGCTGCTGAAGTCGTTCGGCGCGCCGGTGGCAAGCGGCGTTCCGGTGTTCAAGGCCGGCGAGGCCGAAGCCGCCGCCAAGGCTTTGCCCGGCCCGCTTTACGTGGTGAAGAGCCAGATCCATGCCGGCGGCCGCGGCAAGGGCAAGTTCAAGGAGCTCGGGCCCGACGCCAAGGGCGGCGTGCGGCTGGCGAAGTCGGCGGCCGAAGTCGTCGCCAACGCCAATGAGATGCTTGGCCACACGCTGGTCACCAAGCAGACGGGACCTGCCGGCAAGCAGGTCAACCGCCTCTATATCGAGGACGGCGCCGACATCGCTCGCGAGCTTTACCTGTCGATCCTGGTCGATCGCTCGGTCGGCCGCATCGCCTTCGTCGTCTCGACCGAGGGCGGCATGGACATCGAGGGCGTCGCCCACGACACGCCGGAAAAGATCATTACCGTCGCCATCGACCCGGAAAAGGGCGTGAGCGCCGACGACGTGAAGAAGATCAACGCCGCGCTGAAGCTCGACGGCGACGCGGCGAAAGACGGCGGCACGCTGTTCCCGATCCTCTACAAGGCCTTCGTCGAGAAGGACATGAGCCTGCTCGAGGTCAACCCGCTGATCGTCATGAAGGACGGCCATTTGCGCGTGCTCGACGCGAAAGTGTCTTTCGACAACAACGCGCTGTTCCGCCACCCGGACGTGGTCGAGCTGCGCGACACCACGGAAGAAGACGAGAAGGAAATCGAGGCGTCGAAATACGATCTCGCCTATGTCGCGCTCGACGGCAATATCGGCTGTATGGTCAACGGCGCCGGCCTCGCCATGGCGACGATGGACATCATCAAGCTCTATGGCGCCGAGCCGGCTAACTTCCTCGATGTCGGCGGCGGTGCGTCGAAGGAAAAGGTCACGGCGGCCTTTAAGATCATCACCAGGGATCCGGCGGTCAAAGGTATCCTGATCAATATCTTCGGCGGCATCATGAAATGCGACATCATCGCCGAGGGCGTGATCGCCGCGGTCAAGGAAGTCGGGCTGAAGGTGCCGCTGGTGGTGCGCCTCGAAGGCACCAATGCCGAACTCGGCAAGAAGATCATCAACGACAGCGGCTTGAATGTCGTCTCGGCCGACGATCTTGATGACGCGGCCAAGAAGATCGTCAAGGCGGTTAAGGGCTGAGCGGATGCCTCCGCGCAAAATAAACCTCGTCGAGGCGGCGGACCAAAACATCAAAAAGGTCTTCGATCCGCATATCGCCGGCGACATCAATGACGCCCAGGCCAAGGTCGCCAAGTTCGGCGAGGTGTTCGACTGGCACGCGCATGACAATGAGGACGAGGCCTTCCTCGTCCTGCGCGGGCGCATCGCCATCGATTTCCGCGACGGGCCTGTCGAGCTCGGCGAGGGCGATTTCATCGTCGTGCCGCGCGGCGTCGAGCACCGTCCGCGCTCGCTGACCCCGGAGCCCGTGGTGCTGATGTTCGAGCCGGCGACGACCTTGAACACCGGCAATGCCCAAAGTGACCTCACCGTTTCCGACCTGAAGCGGCTCTGACCCATGAACGCGGCGTCTTTCTCCTCGCTCTCGGATGGTCACCAACGCCTGCAGGCGCTGGTCGGCGCGTGGCGCGGCGAGGAAGAGGTTGCGGCCACGCAATGGACCGATGCCGGCCCGGCGACCGCGGAAGTGGTGGCGGAAGCGCAGTTCGGCGGCCTGTTCGTGATGCAGCGCTATCGCCAGCGCCGCGACGGCACCATCTCGTTCGGCGCGCACAATGTGTTTGGCTTCGACCAGCAGAACGGCGCCACGACCATGCATCAGTTCGATTCGATGGGTTTCGTGCCGGCCTCGCCGGCCACGGGCGCGTGGAACGGCAGCGAGCTGGTTCTGGAGCGGTCGTCGCCGCGCGGCGCCGCGCGCGCGACGTATGTTTTCGAAGATGCCGACGCCTACCGCATGAAACTTCAGTTCAAGCCGGCCGGCAGCGATGTCTGGCAAGACATGGTGAGCGGCATCTATCGGCGCGTCTCGCCTTCCGCAAAGGAAGGCTGACCGATGGAGATGGCGAGCAAAGCGGTTGAAGAATTACACATAATCACACATATTATGCGTGTGTATTTATGTGGAGACGGACGATGAAGAACGTCACCTTGGCTATAGACGAGGCTCTGCTCGAAAAGGCGCGCGGTCTTGCCGGGCGTCGCCAGACGACGCTTAACGCCCTTATCCGGTCACTGCTCGCGCATGAGGTCGAGCAGGAAGACCGGATTGCCTGGGCGAAGGCTGGAATGAAGCGGCTGATGGACGAAGCGGCGAAACGAAGCAACAGCGCCGACACCCCCTATAAGTGGGATCGAAGGGACGCCTATGCCGACCGGGAAGATCGACTGCTTTCTCGACACGAACGTCCTGATCTACGCGGCTTCGGAGAAGAATCGTGATCCGCGACGCGCACCGATCGCCGAAGAGCTTATCTCGCGAACCGTCTTTGGCGTGTCAGGACAGACTTTGGCTGAATTCGTCGCCGTCGCGCGAAGGAAGTCTCTCGTTGGCGATGACCTACTCGACCAATGGCTGGCGTTCCTCGGAACCTGCCCATTGGCACCTGTCGACGAAGGCTATGTCCGCGCAGGATTGGAGTTCGCGCGGCGTTACGGCATTCACTACTACGACGCCGCGCTTCTCGCCGCGGCGGAATATCTCGGCGCGCCGATTTTCTATACCGAGGATCTCAATCACAACCAGGTCTATGGCTCGGTCCGGGCCATCAATCCTTTTCTCTAATCGCTGAAGTCAGGGGCGTTTCTACCCATGTCCATTCTCATCGACAGGAATACCAAGGTGCTGGTGCAGGGTCTGACCGGCAAGACCGGCACGTTCCACACCGAACAGGCGCTGGCCTATCACGGCACCAAGATGGTGGGCGGCATCCATCCCAAGAAGGGTGGCGAGACCTGGACCGGCTCGAAGGGCGAGAGCCTGCCGATCTTCGCCACCGTCGCCGAAGGCAAGGCAAAGACCGGCGCCAATGCCTCCGTGATCTATGTGCCGCCGGCGGGTGCCGGCGAGGCCATCCTCGAGGCGATCGAGGCCGAGATCCCGCTCATCGTCTGCATCACCGAAGGCATCCCGGTGATGGACATGGTCAAGGTCAAGGCGCGGCTCGACCGCTCGACCTCGCGGCTGATCGGACCGAACTGCCCGGGCGTGCTGACGCCGGACGAATGCAAGATCGGCATCATGCCCGGAAACATCTTCCGCAAGGGCTCGGTCGGCGTTGTTTCGCGCTCGGGAACACTTACCTATGAGGCAGTCTTCCAGACCACCAATGTCGGCCTCGGCCAGACCACGGCGGTGGGCATCGGCGGCGACCCGGTCAAGGGCACCGAGTTCATCGATGTGCTCGAGATGTTCCTTGCCGACGACGAGACCAAGTCGATCATCATGATCGGCGAGATCGGCGGCTCGGCCGAGGAAGACGCCGCGCAGTTCCTCAAGGACGAAGCCAAGCGCGGCCGCAAGAAACCGATGGCGGGCTTCATCGCCGGGCGCACCGCCCCGGCCGGTCGCACCATGGGCCATGCGGGCGCGGTGATTTCGGGCGGCAAGGGCGGCGCTGAAGACAAGATCGCGGCCATGGAATCGGCCGGCATCAAGGTATCGCCCTCGCCGGCGCGTCTCGGCACGACGCTGGTCGAGGCGATCAAGGGTTAAAGCGAGTAGTGAATAGCGAATAGCGAATAGAGGAAACAGAAAAGCGGCGCGACCACGGGGGAAATCCCTACTCGCTATTCGCTACTCCCTATTCGCTTCAAACAGGAGACGGAGCCAGGCTCCGCAGACAAAAAATGGCACGACAAGATCAGGCCAACGACCAATTCTCGCTCACTTCATTCCTTTATGGCGGCAACGCCGATTACATCGACGCGCTCTATGCCGCCTATGAAGACGATCCGGCCTCGGTCGACCCCGAGTGGCAGGATTTCTTCGCGGCGCTGAAGGACGATGCGGGCGACGTTCGCAAGAACGCCAAGGGCGCTTCCTGGGCAAAGCCGTCGTGGCCGCTGCAGGCCAATGGCGAGCTGGTGTCGGCGCTCGACGGCAATTGGGGCCTGGTCGAGAAGACGATCGAAAAGAAGGTCAAGGAAAAGGCGGTCGTCAACGGCGCGGTGCTTTCGGATGCCGACGTGCACCAGGCGACGCGCGATTCGGTGCGCGCCATCATGATGATCCGCGCCTATCGCATGCGCGGCCATCTGCATGCCAATCTCGACCCGCTCGGCATCGCCAAGCCGCTCGAGGACTATAACGAGCTGTCGCCGGAGAATTACGGCTTCACCGCCACCGATTACGACCGGCCGATCTTCCTCGACAATGTGCTGGGGCTCGAATTCGGCACCATCCGGCAGATGCTGGAGATCCTCACCCGCACCTATTGCTCGACGCTCGGCGTCGAGTTCATGCATATCTCCGATCCGGAAGAGAAGGCCTGGATCCAGGCCCGCATCGAAGGCGCCGACAAGGAGATCACCTTCACCGCCACCGGCAAGAAGGCGATCATGCAGAAGCTGGTCGAGGCCGAGGGCTTCGAGCAGTTCATAGACGTCAAATACAAGGGCACCAAGCGCTTCGGCCTCGACGGCAGCGAGTCGCTGATCCCGGCGCTGGAGCAGATCGTCAAGCGCGGCGGCCAGCTCGGCCTCAAGGAGATCGTGCTCGGCATGGCCCATCGCGGGCGGCTGAACGTGCTCTCCCAGGTGATGGCCAAGCCGCATCGCGCCATCTTCCACGAATTCAAGGGCGGCTCGGCCGCCCCCGACGAGGTCGAAGGCTCGGGCGACGTGAAATACCATCTCGGCGCCTCGTCGGACCGCGAGTTTGACGGCAACAAGGTGCATCTGTCGCTGACCGCCAACCCCTCGCATCTGGAAATCGTCGATCCGGTCGTGATGGGCAAGGCGCGCGCCAAGCAGGACCAGCTTTCCGGCCGCGAGCGTGGCGAGGTCGTGCCGCTGTCGGAGCGCGCCAAGGTGATGCCGCTGTTGCTGCACGGCGATGCGGCGTTTGCCGGCCAGGGCGTGATCGCCGAGATCCTCGGGCTCTCCGGCCTGCGCGGCCACCGCGTCGCCGGCACGCTGCATTTCATCATCAACAACCAGATCGGCTTCACCACCAATCCGCGCTTCTCGCGCTCTTCGCCCTATCCGTCGGATGTGGCCAAGATGATCGAGGCGCCGATCTTCCACGTGAACGGCGACGATCCGGAAGCGGTGGTGCACGCCGCCAAGGTGGCGACCGAATTCCGCATGAAGTTCCACAAGCCGGTGGTGGTGGACATGTTCTGCTACCGCCGCTTCGGCCACAATGAAGGCGACGAGCCGTCCTTCACCCAGCCGATCATGTATCGCAACATCCGCACCCACAAGACCGTCGTGCAGGTCTATGCCGACCGCCTGATCGCCGAAGGCCACTTCACCCAGGCCGAGGTCGACACGATGCGGGCCGACTGGCGCGCGCATCTGGAAGCCGAGTGGGAAGTCGGCCAGCACTACAAGCCGAACAAGGCCGACTGGCTGGACGGCGCGTGGTCAGGCCTGCGCACCGCCGACAACCAGGACGAACAGCGGCGCGGCAAGACCGCCGTGCCGGCGCGCACGCTGAAGGAAATCGGCAAGAAGCTGACCGAGGTGCCGAAGGATTTCGAGGCGCACAAGACGATCCTGCGCTTCCTCGAGAACCGCCGCCAGGCGATCGACTCCGGCGAAGGCATCGATTGGTCGACGGCCGAGGCGCTGGCTTTCGGCGCGATCCTGCTCGACGGCAATCCGATCCGGCTGTCCGGCCAGGATTCCGAGCGCGGCACCTTCTCGCAGCGCCATTCGGTGCTCTACGACCAGAACGACGAGACGCGCTACATCCCGCTCAACAATCTTTCGGCGGCGCAAGCCGGCTATGAAGTCATCAACTCGATGCTGTCGGAAGAGGCGGTGCTCGGTTTCGAATACGGTTACAGCCTGGCCGAGCCGAAGGCGCTGACCTTGTGGGAAGCGCAATTCGGCGATTTCGCCAATGGCGCCCAGGTGGTGTTCGACCAGTTCATCTCGTCGGGCGAGCGCAAGTGGCTCAGAATGTCGGGCCTCGTCTGCCTGTTGCCGCATGGCTATGAGGGACAGGGGCCGGAACATTCCTCGGCCCGCCTCGAGCGCTTCCTGCAGCTCTGCGCCGAGGACAACATGCAGGTCGCCAACGTCACGACGCCGGCTAACTATTTCCACATCCTGCGCCGGCAGTTGAAGCGCGACTTCCGCAAGCCGCTGATCCTGATGACGCCGAAGTCGCTGCTGCGCCACAAGCGGGCGGTGTCGACGCTGCCGGAAATGTCGGGCGAGAGCTCGTTCCACCGGCTGCTGTGGGACGACGCGCAGCTGTTGCCCAACCAGGCGATCAAGCTGGTGAAGGATTCCAAGATCCGCCGCGTCGTGCTGTGCTCGGGCAAGGTCTATTACGACCTCTATGAGGAGCGCGAGAAGCGCGGCATAAACGACATCTATCTGTTGCGCGTCGAGCAGCTCTATCCGTTCCCGGCCAAGGCGCTGATCACCGAATTGTCACGCTTCCGCAATGCCGAGATGGTGTGGTGCCAGGAGGAGCCCAAGAACATGGGCGCCTGGTCGTTCATCGACCCGTATCTGGAATGGGTGCTGGCGCATATCGACGCCAAGCATCAGCGGGTGCGCTACACGGGACGGCCGGCCTCGGCCTCACCGGCGACGGGCTTGATGTCGAAGCATCTCAGCCAGCTCGCGGCGTTGCTCGACGACGCGCTTGGTGAATAAGCAGGTCGGGGCGAATAACAAGACCGGACGAACAGACCTCAAGAAGAGAAGAGAACGGACAGGCACAATGGCTACCGAAATCCGCGTCCCCACTCTGGGCGAATCCGTCACCGAAGCGACCGTCGGCAAGTGGTTCAAGAAGGTCGGCGACGCGATCGCCGCCGACGAGCCGCTGGTCGAGCTCGAAACCGACAAGGTGACGGTCGAGGTGCCGGCGCAGGGCGCCGGGACGCTGGCCGAGATCGCCGTCAAGGAAGGCGAGACGGTGGCCGTCGGCGCGCTGCTCGGCTCGATTTCGGCGGGTGGGGCAAACGCGGCTCCGGCAACCAAGCCGCAAGCCGTCGCGCAGGCATCCAGCCCGGACGCCGCGCACACCACCAAGCAGGCCGCAGCTGAAACCGCCAAGATCGCCGGCGATGCCGGCCCGATCGAGCCGCGCACCATGCCGCCGGCGCCGGCGGCAGCCAAGCTGATTGCCGAAAACAATCTTGCGGTCGACCAGGTTTCCGGCACGGGCAAGCGCGGCCAGGTGCTTAAGGGCGACGTGCTCGACGCCATCGCCAGGGGTGCGCCGTCGCAGCCAGCCGAGACACCGAAGGCAGCTCCGGCGCCTGTCGTGGCTCGCGCGCAGTCGTCCGGTGACGACGCATCGCGCGAAGAGCGCGTGCGCATGACCAAGCTGCGCCAGACGATTGCGCGCCGGCTGAAGGAAGCGCAGTCGACCGCCGCCATGCTCACCACCTTCAACGAGGTGGACATGAGCGCGGTGATGGCGCTGCGGTCCAAGTACAAGGACGTGTTCGAGAAGAAGCATGGTGTGAAGCTCGGCTTCATGGGCTTCTTCACCAAGGCCGTAACGCACGCACTGAAGGAAATCCCCTCGGTCAACGCCGAGATTGACGCCACCGACATCATCTTCAAGAACTATGCCCATATCGGCGTCGCCGTCGGCACCGAAAAGGGCCTGGTGGTTCCGGTGGTGCGCGATGCCGACCAGATGTCGATCGCCGAGATCGAGAAGGAGATCGGCCGTCTAGGCATTGCCGCGCGCGACGGCAAGCTGTCGGTCGCGGACATGCAAGGCGGCACGTTCACCATTTCCAACGGCGGCGTCTACGGCTCGCTGATGTCGACGCCGATCCTCAACGCGCCGCAGTCCGGCATTCTCGGCATGCACAAGATCCAGGACCGGCC
>JAEKLU010000035.1 GCA_019509685.1 Mesorhizobium sp.
GGCTGCAGGGCCGCTCGCTGTCTGGCGCCAAGGCGCCGGACAGACAAGCCGATCCGATCATCGTCCATCCCGACATCCGCCGCTCGCTGATGACCATGAAGGCCTTCAATGAGGCCGGCCGCGCGCTGGCGCTGTGGACGGCGATCAAGTCCGACATCGCGCACCGCTCCGGGGACGACAAGGATCGCCAGACCGCCGACGACTACACCGGCCTGATGACGCCGGTGGTCAAGGGCGTGCTCACGGACAAGGGTTTCGACCACGCGGTGATGGCGCAGCAGGTGTTTGGCGGCCATGGCTATATCGAAGAGCACGGCATGAGCCAGTTCGTGCGCGATGCCCGCATCGCCATGATCTATGAAGGCGCCAACGGCATCCAGGCGCTCGACCTCGTCGGCCGCAAGCTCGGCCTCAATGGCGGCCGCGCCGTGCAGGCCTTCTTCAAGGAGGTCGGCGAGTTCTGCGAGGAAAACCGCGCCGACGAGAAGCTGGCGCCGTTCACCAAGGCGCTGAAGAAAGGTCTCAACGATCTGCAGGCGGCGACGATGTGGCTGCTGCAGAACGGCATGGCCAAGCCCGATAATGCCGGTGCCGCCTCGACCGACTACATGCATCTCTTCGGCCTGGTCGCGCTCGGCTACATGTGGGCGCAGATGGCGCGATCCGCCCAGGCAAAGCTCACGGAAGGCGCCAACGGCGCGTCCGCTTTCTACGACAACAAGTTGGTGACGGCGCGCTTCTTCATGGAGCGGATCATGCCGGAGACGACGAGTCGTCTCGCCCGCATCTCCAGTGGCGCGGACACGCTGATGGCACTGCCGGCGGAAGCGTTCTAAGCTTCGCCGAAGGCCGACTTCGTCGGCACACAACGCGTGGAGGATAAACGTGGCGACCAACCCGGCCGACATTCTTGGCCTTCCCAAACCCGCCTGGGCGGCGGATGAGGTCGGCATGCTCTACGACATGGCGACCCGCTTCATGTCGGAAGAGATCGCGCCGCGCTACGACGAGTTCGAGAAGAACGAGATGGTCGACCGCGAAAGCTGGCTGAAGGCTGGCGCTGCCGGCCTGCTCTGCGCCTCGATGCCGGAGAAATACGGCGGCTCCGGCGGGACCTTCGCGCATGAGAGCGCTATCATCGAGGCGATCGGCCATGTCGGCGTCGACGGCTTCGGCATCGGCCTGCACAATGCGATCGTTGCTCCATACATCCTTCATTATGGCTCCGAGGAGCAGAAACAGAAGTGGCTGCCGAAGCTCGCCTCGGGCGAACTGATCGGCGCCATCGCCATGACCGAGCCCGGCGCCGGTTCCGACCTGCAAGGCGTCAAGACCCGCGCCGAGAAGGACGGCAACCACTACAAGATCAACGGCTCCAAGACCTTCATCACCAACGGTCAGCTCGCCAACCTGATTATTGTCGTCACCAAGACCGATCCCGAGCAGGGCGCCAAGGGCACCTCGCTGATCGTCGTCGAGACCGACCAGGTCGAAGGTTTTCAGCGCGGCCGCAACCTCGACAAGATAGGGCTCAAGGCCAACGACACCTCCGAGCTGTTCTTCAACGACGTGCGCGTGCCGACCTCGAACCTGCTCGGGCACGAGGAAGGCAAGGGCTTTGTCCAGCTGATGCAGCAGCTGCCGCAAGAGCGGCTGCAGATCGGCACCGGCGCGATCGCCATGATCGAGCGCGCGCTGGCGCTGACCATCGAATACGTCAAGGAACGCAAGGCCTTCGGCAAGGCGGTCATCGATTTCCAGAACACCCAGTTCAAACTCGCTGAACTGAAGACTGAAGCGACCGTCGGCCGTGTCTTCTACAATGACTGCGTCGCCCGCCACATCGCTGGCGGCCTCGATCCGGTCACCGCTTCCATGGCCAAATACTGGCTGTCCGACCTGCAGGGCAAAGTCGTCGACGAGTGCCTTCAATTGCACGGCGGCTATGGCTACATGAATGAATACCCGATCGCCCGCATGTACCGCGACGCCCGCGTCCAGCGCATTTACGGCGGCACCAACGAGATCATGAAATTGCTGATCGGCCGCTCTCTCTGAGCGACACGATCGGCAAAGCCAAGGAGCACGAAAATGACTGAGGCTTACGTCTATGACGCCGTGCGCACGCCGCGCGGCAAGGGCAAGAAGGATGGCTCGCTGCATGAGGTGCCGGCGGTGCGGCTTGCCGCCCGCACGCTGGAAGCGCTGCGTGACCGCAACGGCCTCGACACCGGTAATGTCGACGACATCATCTTCGGCTGCGTCGACCCGGTCGGCGAGGCGGGCTCGGTCATTCCGCGCGCCGCGGCCTTCGAGGCCGGTTACGACAACAAAGCACCGGGCATGCAGATTTCGCGCTTCTGCGCTTCCGGTCTCGACGCCATCAATTTCGGCGCCGCCAAGATCGCGCAGGGCGCCGATGAGATCGTCATTGCCGGCGGTGTAGAATCCATGTCGCGTGTCGGCATGGGCGCCTCGGGCGGCGCCTGGTTCATGGATCCGTCCGTCGGCCTGCCTGGCTGGTTCGTGCCGCAGGGCATCTCGGCCGACCTGATCGCCACCAAATACGGTTTTTCCCGCGACGACGTCGACGCCTATGCGGTCGAGAGCCAGAAGCGCGCTGCAAAATCCTGGGCGGATGGCCGTTTCAAGAATTCGGTCATCCCGATCAAGGACCAGAACGGTCTCACCATCCTCGACCATGACGAGCACATGCGGCCTTCGACCGATATGCAGTCGCTCGCCTCGCTCAACCCGTCCTTCGTCATGCCGGGCGAAATGGGGGGGTTCGACGCGGTTGCCGTGCAGAAGCATCCGGAAGTCGAGGAGGTCAACCACGTCCATCATGCCGGCAATTCGTCGGGCATCGTCGATGGCGCCGCCGCCGTGCTGCTCGGGTCCAAGAAGGCCGGCAAGGCGATGGGTATCAAGCCTCGCGCCCGTATCCGCGCCTTCGCCAACATCGGCTCCGAGCCGGTGCTGATGCTGACCGGCCCGGTCGACGTCACCGAGAAGCTGTTGAAGCGCGCCAAGATGAAGCTGTCGGACATCGACCTGTTCGAGCTCAACGAGGCCTTCGCTTCGGTTGTGCTGCGCTACATGCAGGCTTTCGACATCCCGCATGGCAAGATCAACGTCAATGGCGGCGCGATCGCCATGGGCCACCCGCTCGGCGCCACCGGCGCCATGATCCTGGGCACCGTGCTGGACGAACTCGAGCGCCGCGACCTGAACACGGCGCTGGTCACGCTCTGCATCGGCGCCAGCATGGGCACCGCAACGATCATCGAACGCGTCTGATTTCGGCCGGAAGGAGACAGATATGACTTATACCAACTTCACGGTCGACACCGACGCCGATGGCATCGCGCTGGTCACCTGGAACATGCCCGAACGCTCGATGAACGTCTTCACCGAAGAGGTGATGAACGAGCTCGACAAGATTATCGACCAGGTTGGGGCCGACGCCGGCATCAAGGGCGCGGTCATCACTTCGGGCAAGGACAGCTTCTCCGGTGGTGCCGATCTCACCATGCTGCAGAAGATGCTTGCCGTGTTCGTCGGGGAGAAGGCCAAGGATCCGGAGAAAGCGGCAAAGCTTCTGTTCGACAATGCCGGTCGCATGGGCGCCCTGTGGCGCAAGCTCGAAACGTCGGGCAAGCCGTGGGTGTCGGCGATCAACGGCACCTGCATGGGCGGCGCCTTTGAACTGTCGCTCGCCTGTCACGGCCGCGTCGCCGCGGACTCCGACAAGGTCAAGATGGCCCTGCCGGAAGTCAAGGTCGGCATCTTCCCCGGCGCCGGCGGCACCCAGCGCGTGCCGCGCCTGACCGACCAGCAGCAGGCGTTGCAGATGCTGACCAGCGGCCAGAACCTGTCGCCGCAGAAGGCGAAGGCCATGGGCCTGATCCATGAGATCGCCGAGCCGAAGAAACTGATCGAGACCGCCAAGGCGATGATCAAAAACGGCCTCAAGGCTGTCCAGCCCTGGGACGAGAAGGGCTTCAAGCTGCCTGGTGGCCAGATCTATTCGCCCGCCGGCTTCAATCTGTGGCCGCCGGCCATCGCCATCCTGCGCCGCGAGACCTATGGCAATTATCCCGCCGCCGCCGCGATCCTGAAATGCGTCTATGAGGGCCTGCTGGTGCCGTTCGACACCGGCCTCAGGATCGAGCAGCGCTATTTCACCGAGGTTATGCAGTCCAAGGAAGCGGCGGCGATGATCCGCTCGCTGTTCGTGTCGCTGCAGGAACTCAACAAAGGCGCCCGCCGTCCAGCCGGCGTGCCGGACACCAAGTTCAAGAAGATCGGCATCCTCGGCGCCGGCTTCATGGGCGCCGGCATCGCCTATGTCACGGCGAAAGCCGGGATTCCGGTCGTTCTGCTCGATCGGGATCTGGAGTCAGCGCAGAAAGGCAAGGCGCATTCCGACAGCCTTGTCTCGGATCAGGTCAAGAAGGGTCGCGCCAAGCCTGAAGACAGGGACAAGCTTCTGTCGCTGATCACGCCGACGGCCGATTATGCCGACCTTGCCGGCTGCGACCTCGTCGTCGAGGCTGTGTTCGAGGATTCAGCCGTCAAGAAGGAAGCCACCGAGAAGGCCGAAGCGGTGTTGAAGTCGTCGGCGATCTTCGCTTCCAACACCTCGACGATTCCGATCACGGGGCTGGCGAAGAATTCGTCGCGTCCGAAGAATTTCATCGGCATCCATTTCTTCTCGCCTGTCGACAAGATGATGCTGGTCGAGATCATCCTCGGCAAGAAGACTGGCGACAAGGCTTTGGCCGTCGCGTTCGACTTCGTGCGCGCCATCAAGAAGACGCCGATCGTGGTCAACGACACGCGAGGCTTCTACGTCAACCGCTGCGTGCTGCGCTACATGTCGGAAGCCTACAAGATGCTGATCGAAGGCGTTCCGGCGCCGATGATCGAGAACGCCGCCAAGGCGGCCGGCATGCCGGTCGGGCCGCTGGCGCTGACCGACGAGACGGCGGTCGACCTTGCCCAGAAGATCATGAAGCAGACCATCCGTGATCTCGGCGAGAAGGCCGTCGATCCCAAGCAGATGGCGTTGATCAACACCATGGTCGACACCCATGGCCGCTTCGGCCGCAAGAACGGCAAGGGCTTCTACGACTATCCGGCCAAGCCGGCGAAGAAGAAGCTGTGGCCGGGCCTGAAGGATCTCTATCCGCAGCTCGCGCCCGAGAAGGTCGACTATGAGGAACTGAAAGAGCGCCTGCTGGTCACCATCGCGCTGGAAGCGGTGCGCGTCATCGAAGAGGGCATCGTCACCGATCCGCGCGAGGCCGATGTCGGCTCGATCCTCGCCTTCGGCTTCGCGCCGTTCACCGGTGGCGCGCTCTCCTACATCGACGGCATCGGCGCCAAGCGTTTCGTCAAGATCGCCAAGGGCCTGCAGAAGAAATACGGCGCCGAGTTCAAGGCGCCTAAGCTTCTGCTCGACATGGCCGAGAAGGGCGAAAGCTTCTACCAGCGCTTCGATCCGCATCAGAAGGGTGAGGTCAGGGAAGCCGCCTGACGAAACCGAAATGTATGTCTGGGGGCGCATGGCGCGCACGATGGCCACGGCATCCAGCCGTGGCCCTTATTGGGTGGGCGACGAAAGCCGGCTGGCCTTCCGCTGCCTGCCGATCGACATCGACTTCAACCTGCATCTCAACAATGCGCGCTACATGATGCTGGCCGATCTCGGCCGCATCGACATCTTCCTGCGCATCGGGCTCATTGCGCTGGCGCGTAAGAAGGGCTGGGCGCCCATGATCGGCGGGCTGCAGGTCGCCTATGTACGTGAAATAAGGCTGTGGCGGCGCTTCGAGGTGGCGTCGTCGATCGAGACCTGGGAAGGCACCTCGGTCATCGGCAGGCACCGCTTCGTCCTCGACAATGGCGAGACGGCAGCACTTATCATGACCACCGGCGGCGTCTATGACCGTGGCAGTCGCCGCTTCCTCGACATCGACGAGGTCGTAACGGCGCTTGGCCACGCAGCCATGCCACGCCCGCCGACAGAGGCCGAGCGGACATTCATGCTCTCGCACAGGAATCTGCGCGAACAGGCCAAGGCGGCCTGACGAGGCCGGCTGCTTCAGTCTTCAGTGCTCGGCCCGGAACGTCTTGCCGAGACCACGTCGCCGAAATAATTGCGGAACACATAAAACAGCGGATTCCATTGCGCGGTGTCGATGTGGTTGGTTCCCGGCACGGCGATCCTAAGCCTAAGCACGGTAACGTTTCGGCCCCGGTCGAACGATGCATTGCGCAGGGAAGGCATCCATAAACCGACGTCACCAGGCAGGCGCGCCGCTGCCGGCTTTTTTGCAAGAGACCGAGGTGATATATTAGGCATCGCTAACGTAAATTGGGGAGCGAATATCATGCGTATGATGCTGAAAGTCACCGTTCCGACCGTGGAAGGCAACAAGGCGCTCAAGGACGGCAGCATGGGGAAATTCATCGAACACAGCCTGTCCGAGTTGAAGCCGGAGGCGGCGTATTTCACCGCCGAGAAGGGTCAGCGGACGGCCTATTTGTTCGTCGACGTGAAAGACAGTTCCGAGATGCCTTATTTTGGCGAGCGGTTCTTCCTGGCTTTCAATGCCGCCGTCGATTTCGTGCCTGTGATGAATGCAGAGGAACTCAAGCGGGGCCTGCCGAAGGCTCTGGCCGGAATCGGATAGGCCGACACCGGGAAGCGAAAGCCGTAAGCTTTCTTTCGCGATCCGCCGGCTTCGACGGTGGACATCGAGGCGGCTGCGCGCTAGACAGGAGAGGTATTTTTTCCTGTTCTAAAGGAGCGCGGCATTGCTCTCACACGACCGCGTCTGGGCCGCGATCGATGCCCTCGCCGAGCGCTATTCGCTGTCGGCTTCCGGCCTTGCCCGGCGCGCGGGCCTCGATTCGACCGCCTTCAACAAGTCGAAGCGCCTGTCGTCCGACGGCCGCCCGCGCTGGCCTTCAACGGAATCGCTGGCCAAGATCATCGAGGCCACCGGCGCCTCCCTGGAAGAATTCACCGGCCTTGTTGAGGGGCGCGCCGGCTCTTTCCTCGCTCAGCCGCGCAGCGCCGTGCCGCTGCTCGGCTTCGCCCAGGCTGGCGCGGGCGGCTTCTTCGACGATGCCGGCTACCCCGCGGGGCAGGGTTGGGACCTGGTCGAGCTGCCGGCGCGGGCAACCGAAACCTCCTACGCGCTGCAGGTACAGGGCGATTCCATGCTGCCGCTCTATCGCAACGGTGACGTGTTGATCGTCGAGCCGGGCGCCCCGACCCGCAAGGGCGACCGCGTCGTCGTCAAGACAACCGCCGGCGAGGTCATGGCCAAGGTTCTGGACCGCCAGACGGTGAAATCGATCGTGCTGGTGTCGCTCAATCCGACCCATCCGGACCGCGATATACCGACGCGCGAGATCGAATGGGTGGCGCGCATCGTCTGGGCAAGCCAGTAGGTCCGGCCTGGTGCGGCTTCTTCAGATCATCCTGGCGGTCCTGGCAATTCCGGTGATGGCGGCGCTCGTCGTCGCCGGCGGACGCACGCTGAAAGGCCATGAAAGCGTCATCACCGTCGATCAGATCGATCCGGTTGCCGACACGCCCTCCGTGCCCGGCAGCAGCGATCCGTCGCCCGCTGCCGGCGCCGATACCCCGATCCAGGAGCCGGCGACATCGGCCATTGCCGCGCCTGCCGATTCCGAGCCGCCCAAGCCGGTCATCCATTCGAGGGCGATCGACCCCGAGATCGTCGCGCCACCCGCTCTTCCGGACGAGGAACTCCAACGCGTCGAGCCGCGTGCCCCGCTGAGCGACCTGGCGCTGGCCGGTCCGCCAAAGCCGCCCAAATCGAAGAAGCCGGGCGACTGGAACGGCACCAAGCTGTTCCAGCCCGTCGCCACCGCCGCCGGATTGATCGAGGCGAAGGGCTTCGCCGTCGCCATCACCGGCGTCGACGTCGTCAAGGCCGAAGAGACCTGCAGCGACGAGGGCAAGAGCTGGGCATGCGGCGTTCGTGCCAGGACGGCGTTTCGCGCTTTGCTGCGCGGCCGGGCTGTCGCCTGCACGGTGCCGCCGGAGGGTGGACGCGACACCATTTCCGCCGAATGCCATATTGGTAACCTGGACATCGGTCAGTGGCTGATCGAAAACGGCTGGGCGCGCGCCGCGCGGGGCGGCCCTTATGTCGAGGCCGAGAACAAGGCACGCACGGCAAGGAAGGGCATTTTCGGCCCGGCGCCGAACCTTGGCGGCTTGCCGGCGGTGCCAGCCCTATCGGAACCGGCGCCGGTCGCGCCGGATTCTATCCTGCCCGCGGAAGACGGCGCCGTTACGCCGCCAGCTGACCAGCCAGCGCCCGCTCAATGAGCGCGCGCGTCTCGGCGAT
>JAEKLU010000361.1 GCA_019509685.1 Mesorhizobium sp.
GCCGACCGTGTTGCCCGGCTCGGGATGCACGGTCTCGGACGTCACCACCGAAAACGGCGCCCCGTCGAGATCGACATAGATGACACGGCCGGCGCCGAGTTCCTCGACCAGATCGACCGTCGCCTCGAGCGCGCCCGGCGCGCCGGCCGCCACCAGACGCACGGCCTCGGGCCGGATGCCGACGGCAACCTTCGAGCCGACCGGCAGGCCGGCGCGTGACACGTTGAGCTTGCGGCTGCCGCCGAGCAGCGACAGCCCGTCGAGCGTGACCTCTCCCTCAAGCATGTTCATGGCCGGCGCGCCGACGAAGGTCGCCACGAAACGGCTTGCCGGCCGGCTGTAGACCTCGGCCGGCGTGCCGACCTGCTCGACGCGGCCGCCATTCATCACCACCAGCCGGTCGGCCAGCGTCATCGCCTCGACCTGGTCATGCGTGACGAAGACCGAGGTGGCGCTGAGCCGCCTGTGCAGCTTGCGGATCTCGGAACGCATCTGCACGCGCAGCTTGGCGTCGAGATTGGACAGCGGCTCGTCGAACAGGAACACTTTCGGCTCGCGGATCATGGCGCGGCCCATGGCGACTCGCTGCCGCTGGCCGCCCGAAAGCGCCATCGGCTTGCGGTCGAGCAGATGTTCGAGCTCCAGCGTCCGGGCGACCGCCTGGATCCGTTTTGTGCGCTCCGCGACGGGAATGCCTGCGACCTTGAGCGAATAGCCGATGTTCTGGGCCACGCTCATATGCGGGTAGAGCGCGTAGTTCTGGAACACCATGGCGCAGCCGCGCTCGCGCGGTTCGAGCTTGTTGACCACGGTGCCGTCGATGGCGATCGTGCCGTCGGAAATCTCCTCCAGCCCTGCGATCATGCGCAAAAGCGTGGACTTGCCGCAGCCCGACGGCCCGAGGATGACGACGAATTCGCCAGAGGCGAAGGCGAGGTCGACGCCGTGCACGACCTGCGTCTTGCCATAGTTCTTCTTGACGCCGCGTATTGCGATGGAGGCCATTTGTGTCTCCTGTTATTTCTCGGTGGCGATCAGGCCGCGCACAAACCAGCGCTGCATCAGCACCACGACGATCATCGGCGGCAGCATGATGATCAGCGTGCCGGCCATGGCAATGTGCCATTCCGGGGCGCCGCCGACGTTGGGGATCAGCTGTTTGAGCTCGGTCACCGCCGTCGCGTGCGACTGGTCGGTGGTGATAAGCAGCGGCCACAGATACTGGTTCCAGGCCCAGAGGAACATGATGGTGCCAAGGGCGGCCATGTTATTGCGCGACAGCGGCAACAGGATATCGATGAAGAAGCGCAGCGGACCGGCGCCGTCCATGCGCGCGGCCTCGGTCAGCTCGTCCGGAACGGTCAGGAAGAACTGCCGGTAGAGGAAGGTGCCGGTTGCGGTGGCGATCAGCGGCAGGATGAGGCCGGGATAGGAATTGAGCATCCCCAGGTTGAGCGCGACATGCACGCCCGAAACCTTCTCGATCAGCCAGGATAGGCCGGTCAGATCCATGATCGTCTGATAGGGTTCGAGCACGTTTGCGACGACCGCGTAGGTCGGCACGATGCGCACTTCCAGCGGCAGCATCAGCGTCACGAAGATCAGCCAGAAGATGAACGTTCGCCCTGGATAGCGGAAATACACGATCGAAAAGGCGGTCAGCGCCGAGATGATCACTTTGCCCGCCGCCACACCGAAGGCCATGATGAAGCTGTTGAGCAGCTTCGGCCCGAGATCGGCCGTCGTCCAAGCGGTCTTGATGTTGACCCAGAAGTCGCTACCCGGCAGCAGCGACATCGGCACATCGTTCACATCCTTGATGTTGTGCGATGCGGCGATGGCCACGATCGCGAACGGCGCGATGCAAAACATGAAGCCGACGAACAAGATCACATGCGTGAATAAATTCAGGAACGGAGTGCGCTCTACCATGGCCATCTCACCTGTAGTGCACGCGCCGCTCGATAAAGCGGAACTGGAAGATGGTGAGCACGATGATCAACAGCATCAAGATGATGCTCTGCGCCGCAGCGCCCGAGTAGTCGAGGCCTTTGAAACCGTCGGAGTAGATCTTGTAGACCATCAGATTGGTGGCATTTGCCGGGCCGCCGGCGGTCATGATGTCGACGATGCCGAAGGAATCCTGGAAGCTTTCAGTGATGTTGATGACCAAAAGAAAGAAGATCGTCGGCGTAATCAGCGGGAACTGGATGTCCCAGAAGCGCCTGATGACGCCCGAACCGTCCATTGCGGCGGCCTCGATCAGCGAACGCGGGATGGCCTGGAAGGCCGCCAGGAAAAAGATGAAATTGTAGCCGACATATTTCCACGAGAAGGCGACGATGATCGACGCCATGGCATCCGCGCCATCGAGACCCGGATCCCATATCCCCGGCCACATCCGGTTGATGACGGAAAGGAACCCCG
>JAEKLU010000362.1 GCA_019509685.1 Mesorhizobium sp.
AGCCGAAATCGTCGCCGAGGCAGACGAACCATGCGCCTTGCGGAAATGGCGGTGACGGCGCGCGAACCGCTGTGGCGACAAGCATTTCGGCGAGAACGGTGGCGACGGCCTGCGGATCGCGGGCGTTGAATGAAGCGTGATGAAGCATTGCGATACTCCTGTTTTCAACGCCCACCTGTCGCTAGGCGCCTTATCGATGAGGTGTTTTCTGGACCCGGGAGGTAACCGGCGCGTGGCGCCGAGGCAGGGCTGCCAAAACGGAATCATCGGCTCAAGGTCAGGATGACCGCGGCAAACAGGCAGGCATACTCAGCCAGCCCAAGCACGAGGCGTAGATTGTGGTTGGCCGCCCAGCGATCGCGCGTCTGCGCCCAATCATCGGGGATGGTCACCGGCGTCCAACTCTGGACCCGCTTGTTGAGCGGCACCTGAAGGCTGACCGTCAAACCAATGTCGACCACCACCAATGCCGCAGCGACGATGGTCAGGACGCGCGGCGGGCCCGGATCGACAGCAAATACCGCCATCGCCGCGATCAGCAGCAGCGTCGCCAGCCTGATGACAGGCATCACGCGGGTAAACGTCTTGTCGCGCATCTGATGCATGGCCATGTACTGGCCGGCTGTCAGATCATCGATGCGATAATCGTGGATGACAGCCGAGACATAGATACCGGCAACTATTCCAGCCAGCGCAAGCGAGGCTGTCATGAGAAAAATGTCCATGTTCTTTCCCTGCTCATAATCGCCACGAAGGCGAGCCGGACACAGCAGCAATCGCAATGCCCTGGCCAATGGCCGGGTCTTAAAGGAGGCGAGCGGAACGGGCTTGGGAAAGACGGAACGATGTTTTGGGCAATGCGGCCCTGCCAACAAAAAACCCGCGGGATCGCTCCCGCGGGTTTTTCTTGAAGCAGTGGCGTTGTCTTAGCCGTGCGCGAGCACGGCCAGCAACAGAAGTGCGACGATGTTGGTGATCTTGATCGCCGGGTTGACCGCCGGACCGGCTGTGTCCTTGTAGGGATCGCCGACGGTGTCGCCGGTGACCGAAGCCTTGTGCGCTTCCGAGCCCTTAAGGTGCTTGACGCCGTCCTTGTCGACAAAACCGTCTTCGAACGACTTCTTGGCGTTGTCCCAGGCGCCGCCGCCCGAGGTCATCGAGATGGCGACGAACAGGCCGTTGACGATGACGCCGAGCAGCGAAGCGCCAAGTGCTGCAAAGGCGGACGCCTTCGAACCCGAGATCAAGAGTACGCCGAAATAGACGACGAGCGGCGCCAGCACCGGCAGCAGCGAGGGAATGATCATTTCCCGGATCGCCGCCTTGGTCAGAAGGTCGACGGCGCGCGCATAGTTCGGCTTGGAGGTGCCGGCCATGATGCCCGGATCCTCGCGGAACTGCTTGCGCACCTCCTCGACGATGGCGCCCGCAGCGCGGCCGACGGCTGTCATGGCGATGCCGCCGAACAGGTACGGAATGAGGCCGCCGAAGATCAGGCCGGCTACGACGTAAGGGTTGGAGAGATCGAAGGAGATGTCGCCCATGCCCTGGAAGTAGGGATATTTGTCGCCGTTGGCGGCAAAGAACTTCAGATCGTTCGAATAGGCGGCAAACAGCACCAGCGCGCCGAGGCCGGCCGAACCGATGGCGTAGCCCTTGGTCACCGCCTTGGTGGTGTTGCCGACCGCGTCGAGCGCGTCGGTGGAGTGGCGCACTTCCTTGGGAAGGCCCGCCATTTCGGCAATGCCGCCGGCATTGTCGGTGACCGGGCCGAAGGCGTCGAGCGCGACGATCATGCCGGCAAGGCCGAGCATGGTGGTGACAGCGATCGCCGTGCCGTAGAGACCGGCAAGCTGGTAGGTCGAAATGATGCCGCCGACGATGACGATGGCCGGCAGCGCCGTCGATTCCAGCGACAGCGCGAGGCCCTGGATGACGTTGGTGCCGTGACCGGTCACCGACGCCTGGGCAATCGAGTTCACCGGACGTTTGTTGGTGCCGGTGTAGTACTCGGTGATCACCACGATCAAACCGGTCACCAGGAGACCGATGAGGCCGCAGATGAACAGGTTCTTGCCGGTGATGGCCATGCCGGCAACGGTGCCGACCTCGCCCCAGCCGAGCGTTACCGAGGTGGCGACGGCAAGGCCGCCGATCGACAATATGCCGGTGACGATCAGGCCCTTGTAAAGCGCGCCCATGATCGAGCCGTTGGAACCGAGCTTGACGAAGAACGTGCCGACGATCGAGGTCAGGATGCAGGCGCCGCAGATGGCGAGCGGATAGAGCATGGCGGCGCCAAGAATGGCGGTGCCGCCGAAGAAGATGGCGCCGAGAACCATGGTGGCGACGACCGTCACCGCGTAGGTTTCGAACAGGTCGGCCGCCATGCCGGCGCAGTCACCGACATTGTCGCCGACATTGTC
>JAEKLU010000036.1 GCA_019509685.1 Mesorhizobium sp.
CTTCGGCGTTGACCGCTCTGCAGAGCTTGAACGCCACCCAGAAGAACCTCGACACCACCCAGGCCCGCATCTCGACGGGCTATCGCGTCTCCCAGGCTTCGGACAATGCCGCTTACTGGTCGATCGCCACCACGATGCGTTCCGACAATCAGGCCATGTCCACCGTTTCGGACGCGCTCGGCCTCGGCGCTTCGAAGGTCGACACCGCCTACACCGGCATGGACAGCGCGATCACCACGATCAACCAGATCCAGCAGAAGCTGACCGCATCCTACGGCCAGACCGACGCTTCGAAGGAAAAGACCCAGGTCGAAATCGCCGCTCTGCAGAAGCAGTTGAAGGCCTATGCCGATGGCGCCACCTTCTCCGGCACCAACATGCTGTCGGTGTCGACGGCTTCGGGCACGGCTGCAGACGTCAAGGTCGTTTCGGCCTTCAACCGTAGCGCCACCGGTTCGGTCTCGATCTCCACGATCGACGTCAACGTCGAAAGCATCAAGCTCTATGACTCGGGCGCTGCCCCGACCGCGAAGGGCATCCTCGACACGGAGCGCCTCGGCACCACCGGCGCCGCTGTTACCACGGCCTCGACCCCGACCCTGGGCGCTGCTGCGGCCGCTACCGACACTTATTCGGTCGCCGGCCTGACCATCTTCTCTGGCACCACCGCTGCTAGCGATACCCAGATCGCGCAGATGATGAACGTCGTCGACGCCGCGCTCAAGTCCATGACGAACGCCGCGACCAAGCTCGGCGCCGCCAAGAGCTCGATCGACCTGCAGAAGACCTTCACCTCGAGCCTGATGGACTCCATCGATCGCGGCGTCGGCCAGCTTGTCGATGCCGACATGAACAAGGAATCGACCCGCCTCCAGGCTCTGCAGGTGCAGCAGCAGCTCGGCGTCCAGGCGCTGTCGATCGCCAACGGCTCGTCGCAGTCGATCCTGTCGCTGTTCCGCGGCTAATCGCTCTAGACTGACCAATCAGGACAATCGGGCCGCGCCAAAAGCGCGGCCCGATTTGCGTTTGTTTTTGCGTCTGCTCAAGGCTCGCGCAACCCTCGTTTCTTAACCTCTCGCAAGCCTACTTTTAACACGCCATTAACCATATCGAGCTAGGTATGGTTAACCAATGACTTACAACAGGTTGTCGAATCGGCCCGACCGGCACGATCGCAACCGGTGGGCAGGCCCAACCCGGCCTGTGTGGCATGCCGGCTTTGAGAAGGAGCGAATTTCTTGGCGAGCATCATGACGAACGCTGCGGCATTGACCGCGCTTCAAAGCCTCAACGCCACCAACAAATCGCTTGAGCAGACACAGGCCCGGATCTCGACCGGCTACCGGGTCTCCGAGGCCGCCGACAACGCCGCCTACTGGTCGATCGCCACCACGATGCGCTCCGACAATTCGGCCCTGTCGACGGTGCAGGACGCGCTCGGCCTCGGCGCCTCGAAGGTCGACACCGCCTATACCGGCATGAACAATGTGCTGACCACCGTCGGCCAGCTCAAGACCAAGCTGCTTTCGATGGTTGGCCAGACGGACGCCAGCAAGGCAAAGACGCAGACGGAAATCAACACGCTTCAGGCGCAGATGAAGTCCTTCGCCGATGCCGCCACTTTCTCCGGCTCGAATTTTCTGTCGGTCGTTTCGAAGCAGGTCTCCACTGCCAATGACGGCGTCCAGCCCGACGCCAAGATCGTCGCCTCGTTCAACCGCTCCTCGTCCGGCGCCATCTCGCTCGGAACGATCGATATCGATGTCGAGAGCACCAAGCTGTTCGACAACGGCCTGCCCACGGCCGTCAAGAACCAGGGCATTCTCGACCGCCAGACCTCGGTCTATGCGACCGCGGCGGCCCAGTCGCTGTACGACAACGCCTATGCCGCCTCGATCGCCCTCGGCAATACCGATATCGCCGCCAACACCGCCGGCCAGACAGCGGCGGGGACGACGGTCGCCAAGGTCGATAATGTCTCCGCCTTCAATATCGACATCACGGCAACGGGCGTGACCGACGACATCATCACGCAGATGGTCACCAAGATCGACAATGTCATGAGTCAGCTTACTGACGCCGCCACCGTGCTCGGCGCCGCCAAGAGCTCGATCGACTTGCAGAAGACCTTCACGCAGAGCCTGATGGACTCCATCGATCGCGGCGTCGGTCAGCTCGTCGATGCCGATATGAACAAGGAATCGACCCGCCTGCAGGCACTGCAGGTTCAGCAGCAGCTCGGCATCCAGTCACTGTCGATCGCCAACAGCTCCTCGCAGTCGATCCTGTCGCTGTTCAAGAACGGCTAAGCGGCCAGCTACTCCGACAAATGAAAAAAGGCCGCGCTCCGAGCGTGGCCTTTTTCATTGGAGGTCGGAAGTTGCCGGTTCGGTCTTTGCCGGTTCTTCGGCGGTACGATCTATCATCCTCGCACAAGCTTCGCAGTCTAGTCTTCCGCCGGACAGTCATGCTGGGGACAGTTGAATCGTGCCGGAACAGATCCAGAGCATCATCGCGAATTTGAAGAACTTCGGCGTCAGGCGCCTGGCGCTCATGGGCGGCATCGCGGCCCTGGTCATGGCCGTCATCGGCATCGGCTCGGTCTATCTCAACCGCCCCGCCTATGAGACGCTCTATGTCGGCCTCGATCGCTCCGACGTCAACCAGATCGGCCTCGTGCTGGCCGATGCCGGCATCGGCTTCGATGTCGGCTCTGACGGAACCTCCGTGTTGGTACCCTCCGGCACCACCGCGCAGGCGCGTATGCTGCTTGCCGAAAAAGGTCTGCCGACCAGCACCAATGCCGGCTACGAGCTGTTCGACAATGTCGGCTCGCTCGGCCTGACCTCCTTCATGCAGCAGATCACCCGCGTGCGCGCCCTGGAAGGCGAGATCGCGCGCACCATCCAGTCGATTTCCGGCGTCAAGGCGGCGCGCGTCCACATCGTCATGTCCGAGCGCGCCAACTTCCGCCGCGACGAGCAGCAGCCTTCCGCCTCGGTGGTCATCCGCTATGCCGGCAACGACGCCGAAAAGAGCGCCATGTCGATCCGCCATCTGGTTGCGGCGGCGGTTCCGGGCCTTTCGGCCGACAAGGTCACGGTGCTCGATTCCAACGGCAACTTGCTGGCCGCCGGCGACGACCCGTCCAACACCAGCGCCGCGCGCACGCTGGGCGTCGAGCAGACGGTCGAGGCGCAGATCGGCGACAACATCCGCCGGGCGCTGACCCCCTATCTCGGCCCCGACAATTTCCGCGCCTCGGTCAAGGCCGACGTCAACACCGACACCCGCCAGACCGAGGAGACGATCTTCGATCCGAACTCACGCGTCGAGCGTTCGGTGCAGTCGGTGAAGACCAACGAGGCCAGCAACCAGAAGCAGGCCTCGACCCCGACCAGTGTCGAGCAGAACCTGCCGGAGACGCAGACGACCAGCACGGAAGGTCCGCAATCCACCTCGCAGAACGACCGCAAGGAAGAAATCACCAATTACGAGATCAACTCGAAGAAGATCGCCACCGTCTCCAACGGCTACACGGTCAACAAGATGTCGATCGCCGTCGTCGTCAACCAGGATCGCCTGAAGACCATCCTGGGCAAGGACGCCACGCCGGAGCAGATCGCCACGCGCGTTGCCGACATCCAGAAGATGGTGGCCTCGGCGACCGGCTTCGACGACAAGCGCGGCGACGTCATCGACGTCTCGGCGGTTGAGTTCATCGGCGGCCTCGACGGCGAGCCGATCGACCAGCCGGGCATCCTCGCCTCGATCGGCACCTATGCCGGCACGCTGATCAACGCCGGCGCCTTCATCGTCGTCGTTTTCCTGGTCGCCTTCTTCGGCCTGAAGCCGATGGCTGCCGCGCTGACCGCGCAGGCCAAGCCCGCGGCGATCGCCGGCCCGAGCTTCGACGATGTCCAGCGCTCGCTGCCGACGCCCGAGCCGGTCCCCGCGATTGCCGCGGACGCATCGGCCGGCTCGGCCTTGCCTGGCGCCCGCGGCAACCCGCTCGACGACCTGCGCCAGAAGATCCGACCGGCGCCGCAGGAGCGGCTGGCGCGCATGGTCGACCTCAACGAGGAGCGTACCGCGCAGATCCTGCGCAAATGGGCAGCCGTTCCGGAGGCCGTGGGTTAGGCCATGGTCTCGGCAGCCCTGTTCGATCTTCTACCCGATTTCGCTTCGCGCGCCTCGTCTGCCGCTCCGGCGCCGGCCAAGCGCGATGCCGAGCACATGCCGGCCGCACCGGCGCCGCAGGCCGATATCGGCGCGCTGATCGCCGAGGCGGTGGCCGATGCCGAAGCCGCGCTCGAAGCCCGCCTTGCGCTTGCCCATCAGGCGACGCTCGAAGCCGAACGTCAGGCCAATGACGATGCGGCGAAGGCCTTCCTCGAAAGCTTCGGCGGCGATCTAGGTGCCGCGGTGGCGGGGCGTATCGACGCCATGGAAGCGCAGCTTGCCGAACTCACCGGCGCCGCCGTCGCCCGCATCGTTGGCGGCATTGTCAGCGACGATCTGCAGAAGCGCTCGCTCTCGGCCCTTGCCCGCGCCATCAGCGCCGCGGTTGCCGACAGCGAGGCCGTGCGCATCGGCGTGCGTGGGCCGCTGTCGCTGTTCGAACCGCTCAAGGCGGCTCTTGGACCGCGCTCGGTCAATCTCGATTTCACCGAAGCGCCGGGCCTCGACCTGACCGTGACCATCGACGAAACGGTGTTCGAGACGCGTGTCGCAGAATGGTCGGCTTCGCTGTCGGAGGTCTTGTCGTGAGCGCTGTCGAGCATGCCGAGCCCAGGCACGAAATCATCATCGTCAGGCGCGGCCATGACGATCACGATGACGGCCATCACGGCGGTGTCTGGAAGATCGCCTTCGCCGACTTCATGACCGCGATGATGTGCTTCTTCCTCGTCATGTGGCTGATCAACGCCGCCAACGAGCAGACCAAGGCAGCCGTCGCCAGCTATTTCAATCCGGTCGAGCTCATCGATCGCAACTCGAGCCGCAAGGGTCTGGAAGATCTCGGCGACGGCCCGAGCAAGGTCGGGCTGACCGCCGACAATCCTCAGGATGGCGCGACCAAGGCGGGCGACGACGGCAAGGGCGGCGCGGGATCCTCAGAACGCAGGCAGACCAAGGAAGGCAAGCAGGACGCCGATCTCTCCGATGAGCACCTGTTTGCCGATCCTTACGCGGTGCTGGCGGAGATCGCCTCCGATACCGGGGTGATGCAGAATGTCAGCGCCAAGGGCGATGGCGGCGCGCAGGCCGCCGGTCCGGCGACCGGCGCCTCCGGTGGCGAATCCTATCGTGATCCTTTCGCGCCCGACTTCTGGTCGCAGCAGGTGGCGGCGCCCGGCGCCGAAGCCACGGCCGAACGTGCCAGGATCGATGGCGACCCGGTCAAGCCGGGCGACAAGGTCGCCACAACAGCGGTGCCGAAGATAAAGGCCGTTCCGGCTACTCCCGCGCTGGAAGCAGCGCCGCTGGAGCCGCTGGCAACGCCGGACAAGACCGAGCCCAAGAACAAGCAGACGACGGCCGAAGGCAAAGCCGGCAAGGCGCAGAGCGAACAGGCCAAGAGCGACCAAGCCGAAGGCGAGAAGGCCGAGACGGCAAAGGCCGAATCAGCGCCGCCCCCTGACAAAGCCGACAAGGCGCCGAGCAAAGCCGTTGTTCAGGAAGCCGCGCAGATCAAGCAGGAGCTCGCGAAAGCCTTCCTGCCCGGCGAGAAGCTCGCCGATGGCGTCTCCGTCGAGGCGACCGACAAAGGCGTCGTCATTTCGATCACCGACCAGCTCGACTTCGGCATGTTCGAGATCGGCTCGGCTTTGCCGCGCCGCGAGCTGGTGCTGGCGATGGAAAAGATCGGCCGCATCATCAACGAGAAGAAGGGCACCATCACCATCAGCGGCCATACCGACGCACGGCCGTTCCGCAGCGACACTTACGACAACTGGCGGCTTTCCACGGCGCGGGCTCATTCCGCCTATTACATGCTGGTGCGCGGCGGCGTCGACGAGAGCCGCATCACCGAGGTCGCGGGCTTCGCCGACCGGCAGCCCAAGATCGCGTCCGACCCGATGGCGGCCGCCAACCGCCGCATCGAAATCCTGATGGCGGCCGGCGGATGAGAGGCAGAGGCGTCATCGGTGGGCTGATAGCACTGCTGTTGCTCACTGCGGGGCCGCCATCGGCGGCCTTGGCGCAGGACGCGCTGCAGCCCTATCAGCTGGTGCGTTCGCTGCAGCTGATCCAGGACCGCATCGCCGCCGGCGACCATGCCGCGCTGCCGATGCAGGCCAAGCTTCTCGAAATGATCGACGCCCGGTTGCGCGATGCCGATGCCGAGGATTTCAAGGAACCGAAGAATTTCCGCGCCTTGCTCGTCTATGGCATGAGCGGCGGCAATCCCGTGACGGTCGAGTCGGCGGCGTCGCGCGCGACCAGCGACCCGCAAAACCTTGCCATAGCCAAGGGCATCGTCGCCTATTTGAACGGGCAGCCTGCCGCGGCAATCGAAATCCTGAAGCCGATCGATCCGATGGCCGTGCCGAGCGACCTCGGCGCCTTCCTGGCGCTGGTCAAGGGCTCGCTGCTTGCCACCGATCAGCCTGCCGCCGCGCTCGTTCTCCTCGATCAGGCGCGCTTGCTCAGCCCGGGCACATTGGTCGACGAGGCAGCGCTTCGCCGCTCGGTCGGCATCGCGGCCGCGCAAGGCGACGCCGCCCGTTTCGCGCTGGCCTCGACCCAATATGTCGCGTCCTATCTCTATTCGCCCTATGCCAGCCAGTTCGCCGATGCCTTTGTTTCCGGCGTCATCACGCTGCATATGGCGATCAGCCAGGACAAGATCGCCGACATCACCTCGATGATGGACCCCGAGCGCGAGAAGGTGATCTATCTGCGCATCGCCCGCCGCGCTGCGATCGACGGTTTGGCTGAGCTCTCGGCTTTCGCCTCGGCCAGAGCGGAACAGGGCCGCGACGGCAACGGCAACCAGGACGACCCACGCGCCCAGCTCTATTCCAGCCTGTCGACCGTGACCTCGGCCACCATAGACGACGTGCGCGCCAAGCTCGGCAGGATCGATCGCGGCAAGCTCTCGCAGAGCGACCGCGACTTGCTTGACGCGGCGCAGGCTGTTGCCGGCGAAGTGGTGGCGCCGGTGAAACCGGCGGCTAAGCAAAAATCCGCGCCGATAGCCAAAGCCAAGGGCGGCGAGACGAAAAACGAGGCCGATGCGTCCGCCCACGCCGACCTGCCGCCAGTCGAAGGCGCAATGCCCGAGCAGCCAGCGGTTTCGGCACCAGCCAAATCGACGGCGGACAGCCAGCCGGCTGTGCCGCCTGCCCCACCAGCAACCACGCAGCAATCAGAACTGGCGCCAGCCACGGCTCCAGCACCAGCCGTCGCAACCGCTGCCGCGCCTGCACTGCCTGCGTCGGCGCCGGCGTCAAGCCCCGACGCCCACGACCCCATCGATGCGGCGATGACCAACACGCGCCGCCAACTCGACAAGATCGACCTGCTACTGGGAGCCGCACCGAAATGACCAGCGTAAGCCAGGCCCTGCCGGGGTTTGCATCGACCCAGCCCCAGCCCAGGCAGAACGCTGCCGGCGGCCACGATAATGATCGCGATTTCGGCGAGATGGTGCATGGCAACGAGAAGTCTGGCCGCGCGCAAGACAGGCACTCGACCGCACCGGTCCCGCCAGACGCGCATCTGTCAAAGCGTGCATCCGCCAATGCTGGCAAACAGGATGCGGATCAGGACGCGCAGGGCAGACCCGCCTCACAGAAAGCGGCCAGCGGCAAGTCCGCAAAGGGCAACGCCCAAGCCGAGCATGGCAAAGCGGCGACTGCCGCGGACACGTCGACGCAAGCCGACAATCCGGCGCCGTTGCAGGACCGCCTGCCGTTGCTGATGGCGTTGAGCGACATGAAGCATTTTGCTGCATCCCCGGGCGCTGGCGGCAAGGACACCGCCGCCGGCGAACAGGCCGATGGGGTCAGCCAATCGCTCGAACTGCGGCTGCGGCAGGGAAAAGGCGCGGCGATCGACAATTCCACGGAGCCGTCGGCTCGATCCGCTCGCTCAACCCCGGCACAAGAAGCAGGACCCGATTTCGGGCAGAATCCGGTAAAGGCGGCGGCGGATCTCGAACTACCGGGCCGCTCCGTCAGCGACGGTCCGTCCGCGCAAGGGGACCAGGCGCAACCCGACGGTTTGCTGCCGCAAGGCTGGCGTCCGGCCTCGGCCAAGGTCTCGCAGCAGTCCCAATCCGCGGCGCAGCAGGCTCAGGGCAAACCGTCTTCCTCTGCCAGCCGCGCGGAAGTCGTCAGCCAGCAGAGCTTCCCCGCCCCGGCAATTCTGTTGCCGTTCCGACACATGTCCTGAAGATCGAGCTCCATCCGGCCGAGCTCGGCGCGGTCACCGCCAGCCTGCGGCTCTCGGGGGAGCAACTTTCAATTGAGATGAAGCCGGAAACGCACGAGGCATATCGGCGTCTCACAACCGATAGCGATGCCATCATCAAGTCGATGCGCAGTCTCGGTTTCGACGTCGACAAGGTGACCATCCTGCAACCCTCGATAGCAGCGCATGCAGCCAGCCGCGCTGATTCAAACAGCGCGATGCCTATGTCGACAGGTCGTGATCAGCCCTCGTTCCAGCCGGGAAATTCGGGCGGCAACAACGCCGGCGGCGGCCGGCAACCGGGAAGGAACGAGGGCAATGGCGCACAGGAATTCGGCCGTGTCGCTTCGCCTCTGCGCGAGCGCGCTGGCGACGATATTTATATCTAGCTTCGCCGCCGACTTCGCGGACGCCGCCGCCAATCCTTGCGAGCCGGAAATCCTGCGCGCCGCCGATCGCTACGGCGTACCCGCCGGAATTCTCTACGCGGTCGGCCTGACGGAAACCGGGAAGAAAGGCAGCCTTCAGCCTAACGCCTTGAATATAGAAGGAAAAGCTGTCTTTCCGCGCAGTCGCGGCGAAGCTCTCGCCACATTCGAGAATGCCCGTCGCGAGGGCAAGACATTGATCGATCTCGGCTGCATGCAGATCAACCATCACTATCATGGCGACCATTTCCGCAGCGTCCAGGACATGCTCGATCCGCATCAGAACGTCGACTACGCGGCACGCTTCCTGGCGAGCCTGCATGCCCGTCACCTGACCTGGTCGATGGCTGTCGCGCGCTACCACGCCGGCCCCGACAATGACCCGGCGCAGAAGATCTATGTCTGCCGCGTCATTGCCAACATGGTCGCCACCGGCTTCGGCAAATGGACGCCGAACGCCAGCGCTTTTTGCAATCGATAGTTGCAGTCTGTTCAATGGCCGATGGCCACCCTTGCCGACGCGTCTGCCGGCATCGATGCGGTCTGCACGTTGCTGTCGAAATACACGCGCACAAATGCTTTTATTACGCCTCTCAAAAAAACTCCCAAGAAAATAGCTACAAGAAATGACGGTTTTTCAGGATTCACCGCGCCGAGTACCCCTTTTCGCACGGGGCAGATGAGCTGATTCGGGGGCGGGTCGATGATCGTGATTGTTGATGAGCGAGAGCTCGTAACGGAGGGCTACAGCTCGCTGTTCGATCGCGAAGGCGTCGCCACGGCGGGCTTCGCTCCAGGCGAATTCGGCGAGTGGGTCAGCTCCGCCGCAGATACCGATCTCAGGTCCGTCAGGGCATTCCTGATCGGCGACTGCCGTGAAGGCAGCGTGTCGCCACGACAGATCCGCGACCGCACCGGCGCTCCGGTGATCGCGCTCAGCGAACAGCATTCGCTCGAACATACGCTGCGCCTGTTCGAGAGCGGCGTCGACGACGTCGTGCGCAAGCCGGTCCACATCCGCGAAATCCTCGCCCGCATCTCCGCCATCCGCCGCCGCGCCCATGAGGAGGCGGCCTTCACCGAGGTCGGCGCGATGCGCATCTTCATGGATGGCCGCGATCCGGAGATCAACGGCGAGCCGCTGCCGCTGCCGCGTCGCGAGCGGCGCATCCTGGAATATTTGGCCAGCAACCGCGGCCGGCGCGTGACCAAGACGCAGGTGTTCAACGCCATCTACGGCATCTTCGACGAAGAGGTCGAGGAGAACGTGGTGGAAAGCCACATCTCGAAGCTGCGCAAGAAGCTGCGCGAGAAGCTTGGCCACGATCCGATCGATTCCAAGCGGTTCCTCGGCTACCGGCTGGTATTTTGATGACCGTCGCCGACGCATGTCGCGCCAGCCTCGCGCAAGACACGAGGCATAGCTTTAGGGCCTGCTATCCAGGCACTGCGGAGATCGATCGATGAGCCTCTATGGAATGATGCGGACCGGCGTTTCCGGCATGAACGCGCAGGCCAACCGCTTGTCCACCACGGCCGACAACATCGCCAATTCGGATACCACCGGCTACAAGCGCTCTTCGGCCGAGTTTTCGACGCTGATCATGCCCGGCACCGGCGGCGCCTACAATTCCGGCGGCGTGACGACGACGATCCGCTCCGCGATCAGCTCGCAAGGCGTCATGCAATACACGACCTCGGTCTCGGACCTCGCCGTCAATGGCGACGGCTTCTTCGTCGTGCAGGACGCCGGCGGCACGCCCTATATGACGCGCGCCGGCTCGTTCGTTCCGGATGCTCAGGGCAGGCTTGTCAACGCAGCCGGCTACCAGCTGATGGCCTATAGCTACGCCAATGGCGAACCGGCCGCGACCGCCAATGGCTTCGAGGGCCTGGTGCCGGTGCAGATCTCCGACCAGCAAATGACGGCGACGCCGAGCACGGCAGGCAACTTCGCCGGCAACCTGCCGGCGGGAGCGACGCCGCCTTCCGGTCCACTGCCCTCCGCCAACGATCCGGCCTCGCAGTACACGTCGAAAACCTCATTGGTTGCCTATGACAATCTCGGCAACAAGAAGCTGCTCGACGTCTATTTCACCAACACCGGCGCCGGCACATGGCAGGTCTCGGTCTTCGACCAGTCGAAGGCTACCGCGGGCACCTCCTTCCCCTATACCGGCGGCGCGCTGGCATCGCAGAACCTCACCTTCGACGCCACGGGCAAGCTCACCGGCACCAGCAACATCTCCTTCACGGTGCCAGGCGGCTCGGCCCTCACCCTCGATCTTTCCAAGCTGACCCAGCTCGGCACCGGCTTCACCGTCGCCGACGCCAAGGTCAACGGCAACGCGCCGAGCTCGATCCAGAAGGTCCAGATCGGTCAGGACGGCGTCATTTACGCGCAGTTCGAGGACGGCTCGACCAAGGCGCTCTTCAAGATCCCGCTGGCCGACGTTCAGAGCCCCGACAACCTCACCGCGATGCCGGGCAACGTCTATGTGCAGAGCACCG
>JAEKLU010000037.1 GCA_019509685.1 Mesorhizobium sp.
AAGGGCAGCCCGCTTCCGCCGCGGTGAAGAAAAGTTCGAAATCCTTGGCCATCGGATATCTGTCGCCCACCATGTCGCCAAGCAGCCCCATCGCCTTCAGCGGGATTCTCGGACGATCCGTGAACTGCCGCGTCATCAGGGATTTCAGCACGGCCTCGCCAGACGCAAAATCGCGCTCGCGAAAATAGGCGGCGGCGATCTTGAGGGCATAGGCATCGTTTTCCGGATCGAGCGCATAGGCCTTCTCCAGGATCGCGCGCGCCTCGCCGGGAGCCGCTTTGTCTTCGACGGCCAGGAATGCGGCCTGGTAGCCAAAGGCGGCCTCGCGCGGGTCATAGTCGACCTGCCGCGCTTTCAATTCGTCCAGGATGATGCCGGCGGCGCGCGGCGCGTCGAACAGTGCGGTCGCTGGCATGAAGGCAACGTCGCCCATGAGCGATGCGATCTCGGCATAGATGCTGCTGCCCGCATAGATCCGCTGGCAGCGCGCCATCAGCGCCATCTCGAAAAACGTTCTCGGGGTTTCGTCCTCGAACGCATCGACGCCGAAATCGCTGGTCAGCATCGCTCTCGTCTCGGCCTTGAGATAATCGAGCGTCGCTCGATGCTGCCCGATCAACAGCGTCCCCAGTCCCATCGATGAAAGCTCGGCCACAATAGCCCTGGCCAATGTCGACGGGATCACTTTTCCCGCGAAGACGAGGGTGGTGCGATACTTGCCGTGCACGATGTCGCCACTGCGCAGATGCAGCGCCGCCATCGGTCGCGCAAACCGGCTGCTGTCGGCGGCGGCGATCGCCTGCTTCACCGCCGGCGAATAATCGAAACCGCGCAGCGTTTCGGTTACGCGAACGGGTAGCGTGATATCTCTCAGAATAGCAAAATCGTCGCAGGTAAAACCGCGCAGTTTGCGTTCTTTGGCGATCTCGCCGAGGCTGTCGCCGGCGGCAAGAGCGGCAGCATCGAGAATACCGAACTCAACCCTCCTGATGTCCTCGCCCAGCCAATGCCTTTCGATGAAGTCGGCCGAAAAGATCTGGTCGGCGAGATCAATGATGTGAAACGACTCGTCGGCGATGGCCCGCCTGTTCCAGGTGAATCCGAATCGGTAGCCCAGGCTGTCGGCCAGTGACTTGGCATTCGCCATCGCCAGCAGACGACCGCCCAGCCCATCCGTCCTGGTGGCGGCGATCAGTGTCGGACCGGGCTCGGCGACCGACGTAACGTTATTCGACATGCTTATTAACCTCGGACGCCCCCGCGCCGGATGCTTAATTCGATTTTGCGGCCGCAGACCGGCGGATCGCCAATTCGTTTTCCTGGAAAATCCTGTTGGCAGGGTCTGCCTTCAAGGGCAAGGCCGCCATCGCCAGTGCCGCTTCCGTTTTGCCCAAAGCCGCATGAAGAATGTGCGCCGCACATGCCGCGGCATAGGCATGGCCAGCCCTGGCCCCGCCAAGAAAGAGCGCGAAGTCACTACCCATGACAAAGCCGCGCCACGACCGACTGGTCAGAAGTCGCATGATCTCGGTCGGCATTTCGCCGGAAATATCGAATTCCTTGGTGATGAACGCTTTTAGGATCGCCTCGCCGTACAGGTAATTCTTTTCGCGGAAATGGCTGGCCACGATCTTCAGCGCATAGGCCCGGTTCTCCGGATCGAGCGCCAGTGCCTTCTCAAGGATTTCTCTGGCGCCGGCAGGCTTGATCCTATCTTCCCTCAGGCGGAAGGCCCATTGATAACCAAAGGCCGCCTCCAGCGGATGGTAGTCGGCGCCCCTTATCCTCAGTTCCTCGAGGATCAGGCTTGCGGCCCGACCTTGGTTGAACAAGGCCTTGCTGCGCAGCACCGGTGCGCCGCCTATCGCCGAGGCGATTGTCGCGAAGGCGCTGCTTCCAGCGTAGATTTGACGGCACCGCGCCATCAGCGCCATTTCGAAAAACGCCTTGAGCATCTCGTCCGTGAACTCGCCCGCCCCGAAATCTCCCGCCAGAAGAGCGCCGGTCTCCGATTTCAGATAGGCAAGCATCGCCTGGTCCTGCCCGACAAGCAGGGTCGCCAGACCCTTCGATGCCAGCTTCGATACGATCCCCCTGACCAGCGGCGCGGGGATGACCTTCTCGCCGAACTCGAGCCGCGAGCGATAGCTGCCATAGACGATATCGCCGCTGCGCAGGTGGAGCGCCGCCATCGGCCGCGAGAACCGGCATTCGTCAGCGGCGGCAATAGCCGCCTTCACGGCGGGAGCAAAGCCGAAGCTTGCGAATGCCTGATGCCTCCACCTGCGTGGCTTGTTGGCCGGCAGTCGCGCCTTGAACCAGCCTTGCCGCAATGACCTCAGAACGCCGAACTCGTTGCAGCTCCACCCCAGCAGGCCGAGCCCTCTGGCCTCGGCCTCGAGGCTGTGTCGGGTGAACGCGCCGTCGAGAGCGCCGAACCGGGTGACATCGATCTCGTCGCCCAGCCAGTGCTTTTCCACGAAATCAGCGGAAAACACTTTGTCGACGCGTTCGACCGCGTGGAATTCCATCTGTTCGGCCGACTGGCCGTTCCAGGTGAACCCGAAACGGCATCCCATCCTGTCGGCGAGGCTCTTTGCATTGACCATGGCCAACAGACGCCCGCCCAGGCCGTCGGTTCTGGTCGCCGCGAAAATCTTGGCGGAGAAGTCACTCAAGCGCTGTCGGCCTCACACGCCCGGACCGCGCCTAACCAGGCTGCCCAAGCCGGATCTGCCCGGTCTCGACATGCTCCAGGAACCAGGCATAGGTTTGCTCCAATCCGCTGCGAAGCGAGTAGCGCGGACGCCAGCCTGTCGCAAACAGCCGTGACACATCCATCAGCTTGCGCGGGGTGCCGTCCGGCTTCGTCGCATCGAAAATGATTTCGGCGTCGGCGCCGACAACCGATACGACGGTACGGGCAAGCTCGGCGATGGTGACGTCCTCCCCGCATCCAATGTTGAGGTGGCTGTCGCCGGCGTAGTTCTTCAACAGCCAGACGAACGCGTCAGCGGCGTCGTCGACATGCAGGAATTCCCGCATCGGCCTGCCCGATCCCCACACCTGCAAAGTTTTTTGACCGGTGCGCCTGGCCGCATCGGCCTTGCGCATCAGCGCCGGCACGACATGGCTGCTGTTGAGGTCGAAATTGTCACCGGGACCATAGAGATTGGTCGGCATGGCGGAGATGTAGTCGACGCCATATTGTCGCCGGTAGGCCTGACAGAGCTTCAACCCGGCGATCTTGGCGACCGCATACCATTCGTTGGTGGGTTCAAGCGGGCCGGTGAGCAACGCGTCCTCCTGGATCGGCTGCGGCGCCAGTTTCGGATAGATACAGGATGAACCCAGGAACAGCAGCTTTCGCACCTCGCTGCGGAAGGCAGCTTCGATGACGTTGTTCTGCACAACGAGGTTTTCATAGAGAAAGTCCACCGGGAGGCTGTCATTGGCAAGAATGCCGCCGACCTTGGCGGCCGCCATGACCACCGCATCCGGTCGCCGGTCCGCCATCCAACGCCGCACGCCGGCCTGGTCGAGAAGGTCAAGCTCGCTGCGCGGGACGGTCAGGATCTCGCAATCCTCGCTGGCCAGGCGGCGCACCAGCGCCGAGCCGACCATGCCGCGATGTCCGGCCACGAAGACACGCTTTCCTTTGAGATCGAAAATCTTGTCCATCGCAATCCTACCAGGGCAATTCCAGGAAAAGTGTGAAACCGTTTTCCGTCCAAAATTATGTCAAAACAAAGAGATAGAGCGGCTCGCCGTTTCCGCGAAACGGCAAAACGCTCTAGGAACGATCGTTGCGCCAGCCGCCGGCAGCGGCACGCGCCAGATCGGCCTGCAGCATTTCCGTCACCAGATCCTTGAATCCGACGGTGTGCGACCAGCCCAGCCTGCTTCGCGCCTTGGAGACATCGCCGATCAGCATGTCAACCTCGGTCGGCCGGAAATAACGCGGATCGACGCGCACCACAACTGCGCCCGAGCCGGCGTCGATGCCCACCTCGTCGACGCCTTCACCTTGCCAATGGATGGTGTATCCGGCTCCGGCAAAGGCAAGTTCGGCAAATTCGCGCACCGAATGCGCCTCGCCCGTCGCCAGCACGAAATCGTCAGGCTCGCCATGCTGCAGGATGCGCCACATGCCCTCGACATAGTCGCGCGCATGGCCCCAGTCGCGCCGGGCATCGAGATTGCCGAGATAGAGCGTGTCCTGCAGCCCGTGATGGATCGCCGCCACCGCGCGCGTGATCTTGCGCGTGACGAAGGTTTCGCCGCGCGTCGGCCCTTCATGGTTGAACAGGATGCCGTTGGACGCGAACATGCCATAGGCCTGGCGGTAGTTGATCGTGATCCAGTAGGCATAAAGCTTGGCGGCCGCATAAGGCGAACGCGGCCGGAACGGCGTGTCCTCGTTCTGGGGAATTTCCGTCACCTGGCCGTAAAGCTCCGAGGTCGAGGCCTGGTAAAAACGCACCGATTTCTCGAGGCGCAGGATGCGGATTGCTTCGAGCAGCCTGAGCGTGCCCAGCGCATCGGCGTTGGCGGTGTATTCCGGCGTCTCGAAACTCACCTGGACATGGCTTTGGGCGCCAAGATTGTAGATCTCGGTCGGCTTTGTCTCCTGCACCAGGCGGATCAGATTGGTCGCGTCGGTCAGATCGCCGTAGTGCAGGAAGAAGCGCGCGCCGTTCTCATGCGGATCGATATAGAGGTCGTCGACACGCTCGGTGTTGAAAGAGGACGAACGGCGTTTGACGCCATGGACGATATAACCCTTCCCAAGCAGGAGCTCGGCGAGATAAGCGCCGTCCTGCCCGGTCACGCCAGTTATAAGGGCGACTTTCTCTGCCACTGCTGCGTTCGTCCGCATTGCGTCCGGCAAAGCGATACAGATTTGCCGACGGAACGCAAATCCCCCGAGCGGGAGAGGCTTGGGTCATTTGCCTTGCCGGGTTCAGACGCCCGCCACCGCGCACAAGGTCTTCATCCTGGCCGTTGCAAGTTCCGGATCGGCCAGCAGGCCCGCCTGATCGGCAAGGCGGAAGACTTCGGCATAATGGCATATGCCACGTGCGGACTGCATGCCGCCGACCATCGTGAAGTGGTTTTGGTGCCCGTTCAGCCAGGCCATGAACACGACGCCGGCCTTGTAATATGCCGTGGGCGCCTCGAAGATCGTGCGCGACAACGGCACGGTCGGCGCCATCAGCGCGTCGTAGCCGGCCCGGTCGCCCGCCGCGAGCTTTGCCAGCGCCGCATTGGCGGCAGGCGCGATGGCGTCGAAAATGCCGAGCAGCGCGTGCGAATGTCCCTTGCCATCGCCGGCGATCAGCTCCGGATAGTTGAAGTCGTCGCCGGTGAACATCACCACGCCCTCCGGCAACCGGTCTCGCAGAGCGACCTCCTTATCGGCGTCGAGCAGCGATATCTTGATGCCTTCGACCTTGCCGGCATGCCGCTCGATGATGGCAACGACGGTGTCGAGCGCGGCCTCGAAGCTCTCGCTGCCCCAGTAACCTCTCAGCGCCGGGTCGAACATGTCGCCCAGCCAGTGCAGGATCACCTTGCCGGCGGCCTGGCCGAGTATGCGGTCATAGACCTTGATATAGTCATCCGGCCCCCTGGCGACCGCGGCAAGCGCGCGGCTGGCCATCATGATCGCCTTGCCGCCCTCGCCTTCGATGAAGGCGAACTGGTCCTCATAAGCGCGAATGACGTCGTCGATCGTCCGTGCGCACGCCGGCGCCAGATGGTCCGTGCCGGCGCCCGAAGCGAGATCGGCGCCCGGCACGCTGCGCGCCTCGGCGATCGAGCGCCGGATCAGTTCCTTCGCGCTCTCCCAGTCGAAGCCCATGCCGCGCTGCGAGGTGTCCATCGCCTCCGCAATGCGGAAGCCCAGCCGCCACAGATGGTGGCGAAATGCCATGGTCTTCTCCCAGTCGATCGCCGATCGCGACCACGGATCGGTCATCGCGATCGGGTCTGCAACGACATGCGCGGCCGCATAGGCGATACGCGAAAAGGATGCGCCAATGCTGGGCTCGACCGGCGCGCCGACAAGCCGGTAGCCGGCGCGGCCGCCATTCTCGGCAGGCAGGATGACGTCCATGAAAATCTCCCTTCGCGGCTGCCTATAAATGGAACGTTCCAATAAATCAAGAACCTTTATGATTCCTAGGAATGAACCGGTTCAATGCCTAGTCGGACCCCAAGGTGCATACGTTTGAACGATAGCCATCAATTTTTCGGATTCCGCGAGAAACTCGATTGACTCCGATTTTAAGTGGTGATTAGAACGTTCCAATAAATTTGACGTCTGAAGCGGAGGAAACCTCGGACATGGCCAGCAGGGCCAAGGCAACGATCCTGGACATCGCCCGCGAGGCCGGCGTGTCCAAATCGACGGTATCGCTCGTGCTGCAGGGCAGCGGGTTGATCCGGCCTGAAACGGCCAGCAAGGTCCGCAAGGCGATCGAGGATGTCGGCTATGTCTACAACCGCGGCGCCGCCAATCTGCGCAAGGCTCATTCCAACGTCATCGGCATGGTCATCAACGATCTCACCAACCCTTTCTTCGCCGAGCTTGCGGTCGGCATGGAGCGCGTCTTCCAGGCAGCGGGCGTGGTTCCCTTTATCGCCAACACGGCGGAGAACCCTGTGCGCCAGGAAGAGGTGTTGAAATCGCTCATGGAACAAGGCGTGGCCGGCCTCATCGTCTCGCCGGCGCGCGGCACCGTGCCCGGCGCCTTCCGCCGTATCGAGGCTGCCGGCGTGCCGGTCGTGTTCGCCATGCGCCGGCTGCCCGAAAGCCGCATTCCGGTGATCGCGCCCGACAACCGCCGCGGCGCCTTCATCGCCACCGAGCATCTGATCGGCAAGGGCCATCGCCGCCTCGCCTTCTTCGGCGGCTCGTCCGACCTTGTCGTCTATCAGGAGCGGATGGGCGGCTTCATCGAGGCCTGTGAGGCGTTCGGCATCCCGGCGACCGGCCGGCTGATCGTCGAGGGCGAGACCAGCCGCAAGGGCGGCATGGCCTGCCTGGATACGGCGCTTGCCGCGCCACGGCCGCCGACGGCCGCTTTGTGCTTCAACGACGCGGTCGCCTTCGGTGTCATGCTCGCCCTGCGCAAGCGCGGCCTCGAGGCAGGGACCGACTTTGCCGTCGTCGGCTTCGACGACGTCGCCGAGGCCGAGCACTATATGCCGGCGCTGACCAGCGTTGCGGTCGACACCGCCGGCCTTGGCGAGCGCGCCGCCCATGTCATGCTGAAGATGATCCAGTCGCGCACGACGCGCGCCGAAGACCATATCGGCGCCGTCAACCTCGTCGTGCGCGAAAGCAGCGGCCCGGATCGCGGCAAGCAAGACATTGCAGCGGGGGACGCGGCATGAACGTGCGGTGGGGTCTGATCGGCGCGAGCACGATCGCAAAACAATTCATGATCAACGCCATCCGTGCGCAGGCCGATGGCGAGGTCGCCGCCGTGATGAGCTCCAGCCCCGAGCGTGCCAAGGCTTACGCCGAGGAAAACGGTATCCCGCTCGCTGTCTCGAGCCTCGACGCGCTTCTCGCGGCCGACATCGACGCCGTCTACATCTCGACCACAAACGAATTGCATCTCGAACAGGGTCTTGCGGCGATCAAGGCCGGCAAGCATGTGCTGTGTGAAAAGCCGCTGGCGCTGACCAGCGCCGATGCGAGGAAGATGCTCGCCGCCGCGAAAGCCGCCGGCATCGTCTTCGGCACCAACCACCATCTGCGCAATGCCGGCGCGCACCGCACCATGCGCGAAGCTATCGCCGCCGGCCGTATCGGCAAACCGATCGCGGCGCGCGTCTTCCATTCCGTCTATCTGCCGGAGAACCTGCAGGGCTGGCGCATCACGAAACCCGAGGCGGGCGGCGGCGTGGTGCTCGACATCACCGTGCACGATGCCGACACGCTGCGCTTCGTGCTCGGCGACGATCCGGTCGAGATATCAGCTTTCACGCAGTCCGCCGGCATGGCCGGCAGCGGGCTCGAGGACGGCGCCATGTGCATATGGCGCTTCAGGTCGGGCCTCATCGCACAATCGCATGAGGGCTTTACGACGAAATTCGCCGGCACGGGCTTCGAGGTGCACGGATCGGAAGGCTCGCTGATCGCCACCAATGTGATGACGCAGAAGCCGGTCGGTTCGGTGCTGCTGCGCACCGCAAGCGGCGAGGAAGAACTGAATTTCGACCGCGGGGATCTCTACACAAGATCCGTGCACCAGTTCCACGCCGCGATCAGCGGCGAGGGCCAACCTGCCGCCACCGGAGAGGACGGCATCTGGTCTCTCACCTCGGCCGAGGCGGCATTGCAATCGGCCAGCTCCGGC
>JAEKLU010000363.1 GCA_019509685.1 Mesorhizobium sp.
TCGGTCGGCGACCACGGCACCGTTGGCCGCACGCAGAAGGAAGGCATGAACTGGGATGTCGCCGAGTTGCCGGTCTATGCCGGCACCGAGCGCAAGAATTCGCTGGTCGGCGGCGCTTCGCTGTGGGTGCTTTCCGGCAAGTCGGATGCCGAATACAAGGGCGCTGCCGCCTTCCTCAACTTCATCCACGATCCCAAGACCGCTTTGTTCTGGTCGACCAACACCGGCTACATCCCGGTGACCAAGTCGGGCTTCGACTACCTGAAGTCCCAGGGCTTCTACGACAAGGCGCCCTATAAGGGCCGCGAAGTCGCGATCGCCAGCTTGACCGCGTCGGAGCCGACCGAAATCACCCGCGGCATCCGCCTGGGCAACTTCACCCAGATCCGCGCCGAGTTCGGCACCCAGATGCAGGCGATTTTCGCCAACAAGGTCAGCGTCCAGGAAGGCCTCGACACGCTGGTCAAGAATGGCGACGCCATCCTCGAGCGCTTCCAGCAGACCTATCCGGGCAAGACCCTGCCCTGATTTCCGCATAAAGCCATGGCCGCCCGCCAAGAATCGACGGGCGGCCATTTCGCATCTAGTCTCATAAAGCGGGCCGGCCGTTCAAAGGCCTGGGCGGATCGATGGAAAAGCGCGTAACCTTCAGCAGGTGGACTATCGGCATCCTCTTTGCGGTGCCGCAGCTCCTGTTGATCTTCACCTTCTTCTACTGGCCGGCCGGCCAGGCCGTGTACTGGTCGCTGACGCTGCAGCAGCCCTGGGGGGGCGGCAACATCTGGGTCGGGCTCGACAATTTCCGCTCGATCCTGTCCAACGCCGACTATTGGAATTCGATCAGCGCCAGCCTTGTCTTTGCCGGCATCAGCACCGGGCTGGCGATGTTCATCGCGCTGGTTCTCGCCGCGCTCACCGACCGCCAGCTTGCCGGCTCGCGCCTCTACCGCGTGGTGCTGATCTGGCCCTACGGCATCGCCGCGCCCGCGCTGGCACTGGCGTTCCGCTTCATTCTGGCGCCGGAAGCCGGCTTCATGGCCGTCGTCAACCAGATGTGGCCCGGCTTCTGGGATCCCGGCCTTGACGGCACCGATGCGATGGCCTCGATCATCGTCGCCTTCTCCTGGAAATATGTCGGCTACAACTTCATCTTCTTCCTGGCCGCGTTCCAGGCCATTCCGCGTTCACTGATCGAAGCGGCGGCGATGGACGGCTCCGGCGTCATCAGGCGCTTCTGGGACATCCAGTTCCCGTTGATCACGCCGACGATCTTCTTCCTGCTCGTCATCAACATCACCGAGAGCTTCCAGGATTCTTTCGGTATCGTCGACATCATGACCTCGGGCGGCCCGGCCAATGCCACCAATCTGATGGTCTACAAGATCTATTCCGACGGCTTCAAAGGGCTCGATTATTCCGGCGCCGCCGCACAGAGCATCATCCTGATGCTGCTCATCATCGTGCTGACCATTTTCCAGTTCCGCTTCATCGAGCGGCGCGTGCACTACAGGTGAGATGGTCATGGTAGAGCGCACCCCGTTCCTGAATTTCTTCACCCATGTGATCCTGTTCGTCGGCTTCGTATTTTGCATCGCGCCGTTCGTGATCGTGACCATCGCCGCGTCGCACAACCTCAAGGACGTCAACGACGTTCCGATGTCGCTGCTGCCGGGCAGCGACTTCTGGGTCAACATCAAGACGGCGTGGGTAACGGCCGATCTCGGGCCGAAGCTCTTCAACAGCTTCATCATGGCGACCGGCGTCGCCGCCGGCAAAGTGATCATCTCGGCGCTCACCGCCTTTTCGATCGTCTATTTCCGCTATCCCGGCCGCACCTTCATCTTCTGGCTGATCTTCGTCACGCTGATGCTGCCGCTGGAAGTGCGCATCGTGCCGACCTATGCGGTCGTCGCCAACGTGCTCGAACCCTACCAGACGATCATGGATCTGACCGGCCTGTCCTGGCTGATCGAGAAGGTTTCGGGCGTGCATGTCGCGCTCAATCTGGGGATGCTCAATTCCTACCCCGGCCTGATCCTGCCGCTGATCGCCACCGCCACCGGCACCTTCCTCTACCGGCAGTTCTTCCTGACCGTGCCAGATGAACTGACCGAGGCGGCGCGCATGGATGGCGCCGGCCCGCTGCGCTTCTTCATCGACATCCTGTTGCCGTTGTCGCGCAACAACATGGCCGCGCTGGGCACCATCATGTTTCTGTGGGCGTGGAACCAGTATTTGTGGCCGCTGCTCATCACCACCGACCAGTCGCATGCGACTGCGGTAACCGAGCTCAAGCAGCTCATCCCCAATGTCGGCGGCGCGCCCGAATGGCACATCGCCATGGCTGGCACGCTGATCATCATGCTGCCGCCGCTGCTCGTCGTGGTGCTCATGCAGCGCTGGTTCGTGCGCGGCCTGATCGC
>JAEKLU010000038.1 GCA_019509685.1 Mesorhizobium sp.
GGCCCGGCGACTCGCCGTCTATGTCGACCAGGGCGCCGTTCTTCTCGATATCGCCCAACGGCTCGACCAGCACCTTGCGCCCACGCAGGATGGTGATTGCCGGATGGTTGCGGTGCCGGCCGCCATAGAGCAGCCGGATGTCCCTTATCAGGCCGAGCTTGCCGGCGGCGCGCAGGATGACGATGTCGAACTGGCCGTCGGCGAGGTCGGCGTCCGGCGCGATCATCATGCCGCCGCCGAAAAATTTCCCGTTGGCTACCGCCACCAACGCCATGCGCGCCTCGATCGGTTCGCCGTCGTCGATGGTGATCCGGACGTCCTGGAAGCGATACCGGACAAACTCCAGCACCGTGCGCCAGAAGAACAGCGCCTTGGCCGAGACCCTGCCCTTGCGCTTGTCGGCGTTGACGGCGCGATCCGTCGCGCCGGACAGGCCGAGGCTGGCGATGTTGATGAAATGGCGGCTGGCCAGCGCGCCGTGGTCGTCGATGTAGCAAATGCGACCGGCGTCGATTTTCCGCGCCTTGGCATCGGCGATACGCTTCAGTGTGGCGTCGATGCCGCGCGGCAGGCCAAGCCCGCGCGCGAAGTCGATGCCGGTGCCGCAGGGCAGAAGCCCCAGCGCGCTTTCGCGGCCGGTCTCGTGCTGCGCCTGCAGCAGCCCGTCGGCCACCTCGCTGGCGGTGCCGTCGCCGCCGGCCGCGATCACCAGGTCGCATCCGCCGGCGGCAAGGTCGATCGACAACCGCTCGGCGTCGCCGCCGGCTTGCGTCTCGCGCAGCACGAAATCGCCGAAATTCCTGTTGAGCGACGCCGCCGCCTCCGCCCAATGCCGCTTGAGCTTGCCGCCGCCGGCAATCGGATTTAGAACCACCCCGACCTTCAAACTGACCTCCCCCGAGGCAGGCTGTCCAAAACGCGCGGCGGATGCCGCGCTGGCGCCCAAAAGCCTTTGCCGGCCCAAAGCCTTGCCGGGCCAAAGTCTTTTGCCGGCATTGAAACGCGGACCGGGCGGCGGGGCAAGGCTCCAGTATCCGAGTGCAACCGAAAAGCGGGGCAGGCTGTCCAAGGAGTTCGGCTGGCAAATTCCGAGGCTTTTGCCATTGGTCCCCGATAATCCCGCTATCCACAGGGCCGAGGGCATTCCGCAAACCGCTTACCCGGCGTACGTTAAACCCATCTCAGGCGGCTACCGATCGCCCAGCCGAAAGGCGAAAGTGAAAGGCGGATTTCCTGAGGCCCGTACGGCCCAGAACGAGAGCAGGCTTGCCTGTTCGAGGGACGGAAGCCGAGACCTACGGGGCCGCGGAAAGCGTGCCAACGCCGACGGCGGACCGATGCTGCCATGAAGGACGGCAAAAACCTTCGATGGCGCGCAGGGCAAAGCCCGCAAGGGTGGAGACCGGCGTGGTCTGGAACGGGCGCTGCCCTCGGGTGGCGACTGGCAGGACCGTCAAAATCAAGGCCGACCTGGCGCGACATCTTTCGGGAGTTGCTGCCGAGATCGTGTCCTGATCTGACAGGGAGGCGCTGGGAGAAATCCCAGCGCCAACTGTCTTTTGGGGCCAGCGCTGCGGCCCGTTTGTCACCGATACATTGCCGAAGATGCAAAGACGACGGCGGGTGATAGCCCCTTGCTGGTAACCAGCTTCGCGCTTTGTTGCATCGGCGGGCTGTTCCTCGTGCCAAAATCGGCTAACGTCGAGCGTGACGTGAAGGGGGATGCTTCATGCCGCAGACTTGGAAGCCTGCCACTGCCGGCATCTTCGCCGACCGCGCCGGCCTTTGCTTGCCGCCATGCCGCGACTTCGATCCAGAGCATGATCCCGAAAAGTGGGAACCGGTTTTCGGAAGAAGATCATGCTCCGACAAAGAACGCGCGGCCTGACATGTTCCTGCTGCGCTGGCTGAGACGGCTCATCAAGACAATCCTCCGCCTGATCGTTCTCGTCGTGTTGATCCCGGTCGCCGGACTGGCCTACGGTTTCCTGACCACCTCGTCCCTCGACAAGACTCCGCTGCCCGGCGTCGCCGATGGTACTCCGCCGTCAGCGTTGGCCTCCAAGATCAGGCAAGCGGCGCAGGACTATCAGGTGCCGCCGCAGTCGACTTGGCTCGCTTACCCGAAATGGGCGGCCGTCTATGCCGCGCGCGACTACGCCGCCTTTGTCGACAAGGACCAGCCGAGCGGCTTTCCCTATTGGAGCTATATCGGCCACTACTGGCAGGATTACGCGATCGTCATCCGCGTCACCTCCGCGCGCGGCATCGACATCCTCGACTACGTGGTGCCGACGGTCATCGGCACCGGCCTGACGATCGACGGCGCCCTGCAATGGGCCTACGAAAACACGGTCGGCCGCGTCACAGAGGTAATCGCCGGCAAGCGCATCGCGGTCGATATCTATCAAGCGAAGGCGGCGGGGGAGTACGCCTCTCTTCTCGAGACCAAACCCTGGTCGGACTTTCCCTATGCCGAAAAGCGCGCCGGGCTGTTTGCCGTCCAACCCGCCGTCGGCGACGATTCCATCCGCACCAGCGAACGCAAGCTCGCCTTCGGCCTCGCCGACACCGTCAAGCAATGGTGCGCCGATCTGACCAAATCGCTATTCCCCGCCGTCGACGATCCGGGCCCCTCCGACATCCATATCTGGGCCAAGGGCCCGGTTGGCGAGACGACGCGCAATGAGCCCGACACGCTTCTCGAACGCGATCTTGGCGCCGACGGCACCGTCTTCATCACCAGGCAGGCAACGCTCGCCGAGATGATCCCGCGCCTCATCGACAAGGGCGTCTCCTTGGTCGAGATCGGCGGCAATGACGAGGTTCTTGTCACGGTGACCTCAAGCGCGGCGATCACCGCGCCCGAGGGCTCGCGCGCGTTGTTCAGCCATCCGATCCCGGTCACGCCCGACACACGCCGCACCGCTTTCGCGGTCGCCGTGCGCAAGCTGCACACCTTCCTGCCGGCACTGGCCAAGGCCGGCGCCAAACTGGAGCGCATCTATACCGACTGAGGCGATATGGCTGTCGGACGGAGGCGAGCCGGCACGTCAGTGCGACCAGCTTCCCGTCGAAACGACGCCGCTTTCCACGGCGACGCTGTCCAACGCGCCGCCCGCTCTCGTTTCGCGCTGGAAGCCAAAATCCCGCCTTGTTCGCGCGCGATGGGATATCGTGTGTCGCTGGAGCCATTGGCGACATGGACCTGAATGGCTGCCGGGGGGCATCTCGAAGGGACGAGACCGTGATCAAGACCGCCCTTATCGCCATGACCATTGTCGGCTGCGACTGCGACGCCAAGCTGTGCGAATATATCGGCGAGACGCCGGCCAAATGGGCAACGATCGCCGATTGCGAAGCGGCGATGAAGAGCCAGATCCTGCATCAGCGCAATTTCAATTATCCGCTGGTCTCGGGCATCTGCCGCGAGAAGGGCTCGGCTTCCTCCGCCGAGCTCGCCGCGAAGGCGTCGAAGCCCGACCTCAAGCCGGCGAACCGCACGGTCGAGACCGATGCACCGCTGCCGCCGGAACTCAGCCATCGCCCGAGCGCGCCGGTTGGCGGAACGGTGACAGCCAGCGAAACGGCGGCCGCCAGGCCGGTCGCCTTCGAAAGCGCGGTCGACGGTGGCCGCGCGGTCGTCTATCGCACCAAGGCCGGCTATGCGGTGGTCAAGACCGATCTCGGCCGTGCCGCTGGCGCAACGGTGGACGCAGCCAAGCGGTCGGCAAACTGGCTTGCCGGTTTGACCGGACTCTAGAGCATTTCACCGTTTCATGGAAACGGTGAGATGCTCTAACTATTTGTTTTTACGCAATTCCGGACGGAAAACCGCACACACTTTTCCTGGTATTGCTCTAAGGCAATTCCAGGAACGAACCGCAGGCCGTCCCCCAACGTCGCCGGCCAGGAGCTCTAATTCACCCCGGCCGATATTTTCGACTGGGACTACACCAAAAACGGCCGTCGGGTCGGCAGTTTCACCGTCTGCGTGCCGTTCAAGACGATGGCGCAGGAAAAGGCCGACTATTATCGGCTTCGACTGCTAATCCGTCGCAATCCCGTCAGCGACCGCTTTAGCCGGCCGCCTCGTCCTTCGCGCCGATCTTGCGCACCAGCGCCGCCGTCGCCAGCATCGCGCCGAGATCGGCGATCATCGGCGCGACATGCGTCTGATAGTCGATCGGCACGGAAATCTCCGGCAGTTCGAAGAAGTTTTTCGACCGCGGCATCAACAGGAACCCGTCGCTGCCGCTGAGCGCGACGCGGGCCTGGTCGAAAGGCCAAGTCTCGCCAAGCCAGGTCAGCGCCTGCGCCAGCCGTCCCGTCACCAGCGGCCGCGCCGCCTCGACATTGTCGGTGCGGAATTCGTAGGCAGCATCGAGTTCGGCCACCCCTGACGTCAATTCCTGCATCTTGCCGGCGAACATGCCGCGGAAGAAATGCACCACCTTGTTGGCCTTGCGCGCCGCCACCAGAGTTCCCGCAAAGGGCTCGATGGTCTCGAAGGCAACGACGATACCTTTGAAGGCGACGGTCTCGCCCTTGCCGGTTCCTTCCGAAAACCTTGCCTCGTAAAGCTCGAACGGGAAATCCTCATAGCGCCCGGAAATGATGTCGTCGAAGCGCTGCCGGTTGAAGGATCCGACCGTTTCGCGCGGCAGCCTGTCGAAGGAATTCGGCCTGATGCCATGCTGGTAGCGCACATCGCGCACGAAGCCGAAGATCATTGGCAGGAGCGTGTCGCGGAAGGATTGCTGCAGCCGGCTCGCCGGCTTGATCGCCTGGAAGTAGAGCAATACCGCGGCGATGAAGCCGCCGAGATAAAGGAAGACATGCGGCGTCGAGAACCACTGCTCGTGCGGGTCGGCGACTGTGTTGAACAGCCAGGCAATGAGCCCGACGCAGACGATGAGCAGACCGAGGAAGACCGGAACGCGCCAGCGAACCTGCCGCTGCGCCGAGGCCCGCCTCGCCTCATAAGCCTCGATGTCGCGCCTAATGCCGGCGATCACCGCCTCGCTCGGCATGAAATCCGTTGCTTCCATGGCCAACCCCCGGCCGCCGCTGAGATGGCGATGATAGCGGCTTTTGCGCGAAAGTCGCCAGCATTGGGCAGGCGCTCAGGCAGAGCGTGTCGGAAAAATCGCATCGAGACGAGCCGCGACCCGCTGCCTTGTTGCCCCGTCCAATGCCTCGATCGGCACCAGCCGCTCATGGTTGTCCGTGCGCAGTCGCATGAAGAAATGCAATTGGTAGCCTTCTATTGCGCCGCGCGTGCCAAGGTCGGCGCTGACATCGACGGTAAGAATGGCGCCGATGCGGCCGGGCCATGGCTGACGGGAGAGTGCGGTGCCGAGAAAATCGCCAAGCCCGTAGGCGACGACCGTCTTGCCGATGCGTTCGACCGGCTGCACGACATGGGCATGGTGCCCGGCGATCAGTCCGACGCCATGGCTGGCCATCAGCCTTGCCAGCGCGCGCGTCGCCGGCCGTGGGAAATGCCGGAATTCCCAGTCCCAATGCGGCACGGCGCAGATGAGGTCGATGCCCTTGGCGGCATCGCGGGGCCACCGCCCCGGCTCGACGGTCATCGACACACGGCCCGAAAACAGCGCCGCATCGGCATTGCGCCAGAGCGTGAAGGCGGCAAAACCCAGCGTCAGCGGTCCGGCTGAAAGCCGCTCGATGGGCCCCTTGGCCGGTGTGCCGATGGTGCGGATCCCAAGTCGCTTCAGCGTGGCGACCGTCTGATCGAAGCCGGCAATGCCCTGGTCGAGCACATGGTTGTTGGCCAATGACAGCGCCAGTCTGTCTCGCGCGATACCGACAGCCGCAAGCGTGTCGACCAGGAATTGCTCGGTCATCGTGTGATGCGTGCCGAGCTTTGTTCCGAGCACGGCGCTCGGCCGTTCGACGATCGGGCTCTCGCAATTGCCGACCACGAGGTCGGCGGAGGACAAGAGCGCCATGATCCCCGGGTCGCATTGCGGCGTGCTGCGGTTGGCGACGGCGGAGATATCGCCGACGAAAGCCAGCCGCACCGTCCGCGCCGGCCGTGGTTCGATCACTGTCGCCGCCGGTGCCGCAAAGCCGTTCCTGTCGCCGCCAAGCGATGGCTTCAACAGGCCCGGCAGCCAGGACAGTTTGTAGGAAAGCGGATAATTCGACACTGGGAGCCCAAATCGTTTGCCCTGTGTAGACGGTCAGCCAGGGAAGTGTCGACTGTCGGGCTATTGGATGACGGTTGCCTGTCGCTTGGGAGCGGCAGAACGAATATGTGTATGGTCCGGACAACCGCATCATGGAGGAACGAGATGAAATGTCTGGCAAGTCTGCTCGCATCGGCCGTCATTTCATTGCCGCTGCTGTCCGCCGCCTCGGCCGCCGCGCCTGAAGCCGCAACCGCCCTGTTCGAAGCCAAGACAGTCACGCAACGCAATGCCGCGCTGGCCAAGCTCGAGGCCGCGGCTACTGGCGATCCCGCATCGGCTTATGCGGCAGGCGCCGGCGAATTCTTCACCGCGCTGGAGGGCCTGGCCAGCGGCCTGCATCGCCATGGCTTTGAAAGCCCGCAATCCTTCATGCTGCCGCTGATGCGGCTTCCCGTTCCGGATAACCCCAATCCCGAACCGCTGACCTACGAAGAATTCCGCGCCATCCTCGTCGCCTTCCGCGACCGTCTGGAAAAGTCCGCCGCCACGCTGGGCTCCGTCCCGGCCGGCGCCGACATCGGCATGGTGGTCGACCTCACCCATGCCGGCATCGACCTCAACGAGGACGGCACCATCGCGCCCGGCGAAAGCTTCGCCGCGATCATGGCATCGCTGTCGCACGGCAGCATCGACACCAGTGATGCCGCGCCGTCGCTGACCTTCCGCTTCGACCGCGCCGACGGCTACTGGCTGCAGGGTTATGCCGAATTCCTCATGGCGCAGGCCGATTTCTGGCTGGCGCATGATTTCAGAAGCACGTTCGACGGCTCGTTCCACATGCTGTTTCCGCGCGCCAAGCTACCGCTGCAGGACATCCTGGTGCCGCCGCCGAGCGAGATGGGCAGCAACATTTTCTCCTCCGAGTGGCGCATCGCCGACTTCATCTCGATGGTGCATCTCATCAACTGGCCAGTGGTCGAGCCTGAACGCCGCAAGGCGGCGCGGCGCGAGTTGCTCGAAATGATCCGGCTGTCGCGCGAGGACTGGAAAGCGATGCGCGCCGAGACCGACAATGACCGCGAATGGCTGCCCGGACCGCAGCAGAAAGGCGTCAATCCGCTCACCGGCCTGGAGGTCAGCGAGGAACAGGTGCAAGCCTGGCTCGCCACCTTGACCATGGCCGAGGATCTGCTCGAAGGCCGGGTGCTGCTGCCGCATTTCCGCATCACCGGCAAGGGCATCAACATGAAGCGTTTCTTCGACGAGCCGAAACCCTTCGATCTCGTTCTGTCGATCACCGGTCCTGGAATCGCGCCCTATCTGGAAAGCGGCAAGATCCTGGCCAGCGAGGATTTCGACCAGATCCAGCGCGAGTTCGGCGGCGGCGGATTCTTGACCTTCGCGCTGTGGTTCAATTGAGGGCTGATCGAGGCGAGCCACGCGCGCCCTATAGGATCGCACCCTGATACAACACTGGCTCCGCCTCTTGCGGCGCAAAACGGCGCGCCAGCGTGCGGAAGGTGCTGTGCACACCGTCACGGTCGAGATTGCAGCTGCGAAGATGGCGGACGGCCAGCGTCGGATCGAAGGCGGTGCGGCCATGCAGGACGCGCTGGTTGTCGAAGACCAGGACCTCGCCCGGCTGCAGCTGGTGCCGGAACTGGTTCTGCGGATCGCAGATCAGCCGCGTCAGTTCGGCCAGCGCCTCGATCAGTCGGTCGATATTCTCGATTGAGCCGGCCTGCGGCGCCAGGCAGCGGTCGTTGAAGCGGATGCCGGTGACGGCGCCGCTCGCATCGAGGCTGATGACATGCGCCTCGGCGCTGAAGAACACTTCGCCGGCATGCTCACGATGGAAGGTCACGCCGTATCTGGTCAGCAGGTCGAACAAATGCGGCCTGGTCCTGCGCATCTGCTCGGCGACCTGGAAGCCGTCGACCATCAGCGAGGTGCCGCCGCTGCCAGCCCCGGTCCTGACTGCGTGGAAGAAGATGAAGCCGGGCGGCGAATAGCGGAACGGCTCGTCGGTGTGCGGGATCTGCGCCCGCGCCGTCTCGCCGGCCACCCTCGCATCGGGTCGCGAAATCAGGTCGAACACCTTGCCGTAGCTGGTCTCGCGCACCGGGCCGTAGCGGCCGGCGACACGCAGCGTCGCCTCCGGCTCGGCCGGAACCCCGGTCAGCATCGCGATGCCA
>JAEKLU010000039.1 GCA_019509685.1 Mesorhizobium sp.
GCGCGCTCGGGCAGTTCATGCTCGACCTGCACACGACCGAGCATGGCTATGAAGAGGTCATCCCGCCGCTGATGGTGCGCGACGAGGTGCTGTTCGGCACCAACCAGTTGCCGAAATTCGAGGAGGACCTGTTCTTCACACCGCATGGCGACGGGCGTCTCGGCCTGATCCCGACGGCGGAAGTGCCGCTCACCAACCTCGTGCGCGAAGAGATCACCGCGCATGAAAAACTGCCGCTGCGCTACACGGCGCTGACGCCGTGCTTCCGCTCGGAAGCGGGCTCCGCCGGACGCGACACGCGCGGCATGTTGCGCCAGCACCAGTTCTACAAGGTCGAGCTGGTCTCGATCACCGACCAGGAGAGCTCGCTGGCCGAGCACGAGCGGATGACCGAGTGCGCCGAGGAAGTGCTGAAGCGGCTCGGTCTGCCGTTCCGCACGATGACGCTGTGCACAGGCGACATGGGTTTTGGCGCGCGCAAGACCTACGACATCGAGGTCTGGCTGCCGGGGCAGAACGCCTATCGCGAGATCTCGTCCTGCTCGGTCTGCGGCGACTTCCAGGCACGGCGCATGGATGCCCGCTACAAGGACAAGGACGGCAAGGGCAACCGCTTCGTCCATACGCTGAACGGTTCGGGCACCGCAGTCGGCCGCGCTCTCATAGCTGTCATCGAAAACTACCAGAATGTGGATGGCAGCGTAACCATTCCTGAAGTGCTGCGGCCTTACATGGGTGGTCTGGCCAAGATCGGACCGAAGTGATCCATGCGCATTCTTTTGACCAACGATGACGGCATCCACGCCGAGGGCCTGGCGTCGCTCGAACGCATCGCCCGCACGCTGTCGGATGACGTCTGGGTGGTGGCGCCGGAGCAGGATCAGTCGGGCTATGCGCACTCGCTGTCGATCTCGGAGCCGCTGAGGCTGCGCAAGATCGGCGAGAAGCACTATGCCGTGCGCGGCACGCCGACCGATTGCGTCATCATGGGCACCAAGAAGATTCTGCCGGGGCCGCCGGACCTCATCCTGTCGGGCGTCAATTCCGGCGCCAACATCGCAGATGACGTCACCTATTCGGGCACCGTCGCCGGTGCCATGGAAGGCGCGTTGCTCGGCGTGCGCTCGATCGCCGTCAGCCAGGCCTATTCCTATGTTGGCGAGGATCGGGTCGTGCCCTACGAGACGACCGAGGCGCTGGCGCCGGCGCTGTTGAAGAAGCTGGTGGAAACGCCGCTGCCGGACGGCGTGCTGCTCAACGTCAATTTCCCCAATTGCGCGCCCGACGAGGTCGAGGGCACGGTCGTCACCGCGCAAGGCAAGCTGGTGCACAGCCTGTGGGTCGACGAGCGCCGCGACGGGCGCGGCCTGCCTTACTACTGGCTGCGCTTTGGCCGCGAGCCGGTCGAAGGCAAGAAAGGCACCGACCTTTACGCGCTGCGCAACCGGCTGGTGTCGGTGACGCCGCTGCAGCTCGACCTTACCGCCCATGAACTCCGCGACCAGTTAAGCAAGGCGTTGTCATGAACATGACTGTCGACGACCGTGAAGGGTTTGCCGCTTTCCTGCTCCGTCTCCGGGGTCGTGGTACGGCGCCGAAGGCGTTGATCGCCGCCTTCGAGGCGACGCCGCGGCGCGGCTTCCTGTCGGCGCAGTTCCACGCGATCGCCTGGTCGGACGGCATGCTGCCGATCGAGTGCGGCGAGGCGATCGAGGGCGCCGACCTGCAAGCGGCGGTGATTGCGGCACTTCACATCGAGCCGGGCAACCGCGTGCTCGAGGTCGGCACCGGCTCGGGTTACACGGCCGCCGTGATGTCGCGGCTTGCGGCGCGCGTCATCACCGTCGATCGCTACAAGACCCTGGTCGAACAGGCAAAGCAGCGTTTCGAAGCGCTCAGCATCGGCAACGTGATTGCGCGCCAGGCCGACGGTTCCAACGGTCTGGCCAATGAAGGGCCATTCGACCGCATCGTCGTCTGGGCGGCGTTCGACAGCCTGCCACGCTTTTTGCTCGATCAATTGTCGAGCGGCGGCATCGTCATCGCGCCGATCGGCCCCGAAGAGGGCGAGCAGGTGCTGGCCAAGCTCACCAAAGTCGGCAGCCGCTTCGAGCGCGAGGATATCGGCATGGTCAGGCTGCAGCCGATCCTGCCCAGCGTCGCCGCGATGATCTGACGGCGCTCCAAGAAAAGCACGTACCCGTCCCGCTATCTGAACGGGATAGGGAAGCCATGTTACCTTGGGGCAACAGTCCGGATTATTTGATTAGAACGCCCAAGGTGAACGCGGTGAGCCCCTGTCGCCGGTGTTGCTGACGGGACCCCAAACCGGCGCGAGAGCTGGATTTTGCCCGCGCCAGAATTTCTCCCAATGTTTTAAGAAAATTTTCGTCGGATTCTAATGGGTTAACCGGCCAGTAACATTAACACGCTTTAATCACGGTCAGTTTGTACCGGGTCTGTGCGGGTTAGTGCGATGCAATTCAATTACTTGAAGGCAAACAGACGCAATCTGGCGCGTGGCTGCGCTGTCTTGATGATAGCCGGCGCGGCCGCCGGCTGCAGCTCGCAGGCGATGCGTTTCAACGGTGTCGACGATGTCTTCACATCGTCCACCAACAACCAGCGTGCCATCATCAACAAGCAGAGTGCCGACCAGCCCTATCCGGGCGATGCGGTGGCAGCTGCGCCGGTCGACGGCACCCATACCCAGTCGGTCAGCCGCTCCAGCCTGGAGCCGGTCACGGCCCAGCAACTGCCGCCGCCCTCGCAGCCGGCGTCCGTCAGGCCGATGCGCACCGCCTCGGCTCCGGCGCTCGCACCAGCTCCGGCGCTCGCTCCCGCACCGCATGTCGACCGGACGATGACGACCGGCACGGTTGCGCCTGCGGCGAAGCCATTCAAGACGGCTGAGCCCGATGCAACGCGCAACGCAAGTGCCGCGCCGCACGCCACCGAGATCGTGGTCCGTGTCGGCGAGACGCTTTCGGGGCTGTCGGAGCATTGTCATGTGCAGGCCGATGTCATCGCCAAGGTCAACGGGATCGATCCGAAGAAGGGCATCCGTAGCGGCCAGAAGATCGTCATTCCGGCCTACGCCTATTCGAGCAAGGCGGAGCCGAAGGTCGCCGACGCCAAGCCGGTCAACACGCCGAAGCAGCCTGCCGGTGCGCCGGAGAAGGTCGCCGTGCTGCCGCAGCAGCCGAAGCTGAAGGACGGCAAGTCGGCTGCTCAGCTCGACGCGTCGGCCGCGGCGAGCGGCTCGAAGAACCCGAAGCCCGCGCCGCAGATGGCAGCGGCCAAGCCTGCCGGCGCCGGCGGCACCTACACGGTGCAGCAGGGCGACACGCTGTCGTCGATCGCCAGGAAGACCGGCGTCGGCACCACGGCGCTGAAGCAGGCCAATGGCATGAAGGACGGTCTGCTCAAGATCGGCCAGACGCTCAAGGTTCCGGCTGGCGGCACGGTGCAGGCGGCAGCCGCCAAGCCTGCGGCAGTCGACCCGGTGACGACGGCAACGACGCCGCCGCCAGCCAAGACCACCGAGACGCTTGCCTCCTACACGCCGCCGAAGAAGGACGCCAAGGTCATCCAGCAGGCCGAGGACGACGATGCGGTGGCGCCCGATGGCACCGGCATCGGCAAGATGCGCTGGCCGGTGCGCGGTCGCGTCATCTCCGGCTTCGGTTCCGGCAAGGACGGCGTCGACATCGCCGTGCCGACGGGCACGCCGATCAAGGCGGCCGAGAATGGCGTCGTCATCTATGCCGGCGACGGCCTGAAGGAATTCGGCAACACGGTGTTGGTGCGCCATGAGAACGGCTTGGTCACGGTCTACGGCCACGCCAGCTCGATCGAGGTGCAGCGCGGCCAGAAGGTCAAGCGCGGCCAGGAGATCGCGCTGTCGGGCATGAGCGGCACGACGGACTCGCCCAAGCTGCACTTCGAAGTGCGCAAGAATTCGGCCCCCGTCGATCCGAGCGGCTATCTCGAATAGAACAAAAAACGCGATTTGCGGTCCGCCTGACCTCCAGTCCGGCCCGCCGGCTCAGCCCGCTCCGAAAGGGGCGGGCTTTTTCAGTTTTGTCGAATGCCTGCACTACATGCCGAACCGATCGGTTGCTTCCCAGGGCAGGCCAGACGCGAAGCGTTCGCTGATCCATTGCAGGAAGGCCCGGGTCTTGTTTGGCACGCGCCGAGCGGAAGGATGCACGACATAAATGGCACCTTCATCGGGAACCGGATAGTCCACAAGCACGCGGACGAGACGTCCGGAGGCGAGTTCGCGCCCGACAAGCCAGTCGGTTGCATAGAACAGTCCGTGCCCGGCAAGCGCTGCAAGAACCAAGGCTTCCGCATCGTCCGAAATGAGCGGCCCGGTCACGGGCACCGAGAGATCTTCACCACTGGGCATGGTGAACTCCCAGGTGGCGGGATTGGCCTTGCCGGAAAAGATCAGGCACTCATGTCCGGTGACATCCTTTGGCGCGGCCGGCCTGCCTCGCCGTGCCAGATATTGCGGCGACGCCACAAGCATGCGTTTTCGCGCCGCCAGCTTGCGGGATACCAGTCGCGAATCCGGCAGCACACCAAGGCGTATCGCCAAGTCGAACCCTTCGCCGATCAGGTCCACGAAACGGTTCGAAAAGGCGACATCGAGCGTTATGGTGGGATGAGTTTCAAGAAACTCGACCAACAGCGGCATGAGCCATATGCGGCCGAAGCTGCCCGGCAGGGCCAGGCGAAGTCGACCGCGCGGCTGGCCGTGCGAAAACTGTTCCGTTTCTTGACCTGCCGCAATGATTTCCTGAAGCAGAGGCCGGATCCGCTGAAGATAGACCTCACCGGCCTCGGTAAGGACAACCCTGCGTGTGGACCGCTCGAGGAGTCGGGCGCCAAGGCCCTCCTCGAGCGTCTGGACACGCCGGGAAACCACAGTGGAATCGCGTTTCAGCCGTCGGCCGGCCGCGTTGAACGAGCCTTCCTCGGCAACGGCGACGAATGCCGTCAAATTTTCGATATCCGGTAGACGGGACGATTGCTGCATAATTTGCAGTTATAACCTGTAAGACTGCACCATTCCATGAGATTGTCGCAGCAAGCATAGTCCGGAGCATTGAAGCTCAACAAGAGGACTACGGCATGCACGCAATCTCACTCACCGGACCGTCGCTCGATCAGTTGACGCGTGTAGAGCTTCCCGATCCACCGCCGCCGGGCCATGGCGAGGTACTTGTCCGGATGCGCGCCGCGAGCCTGAACTTCATCGATCTCGCCGTTGCATTGGGGCAATATCCTGGCATCAGCTATCCGGTCGTTCCCGTTGCCGATGGGGTGGGTGAGGTGATTGCGGTTGGGGACGGAGTTTCCGGTCTTGGGATTGGAGACCGTGTCGCCCTCCACCCGAAAACCATATGGTTTGCAGGACCCGGTACAACGGAAAAAGCCGGCGTGACGCGGGGCGTGTCACGCCCTGGCTCGCTAATTGAAATCGCAACGTCCGATGCGGGCTCCGTTATCAAATTGGCTGACCATTTGTCCTGGGAAGCTGCCGCGACGATACCAATCGCGGCGACGACCGCCTGGAACGGTCTCGTTTGCGCAGACGCGGGTCCCGGCTCGACCGTTGTGCTTTTGGGGACGGGCGGCGTTTCGCTCTTTGCGCTGCAACTCGCCAAGGCAAGAGGCGCCCGCGTTATCGTGACATCTTCCTCCGAGGCGAAGCTTGCACGGGCGCGGGAACTCGGGGCGGACGAAACGATCAACTATGCTGCATCGCCCGATTGGGACACGCGGGTTCTGGCCCTGACGCACGGTGTCGGTGCCGACCTGGTGATGGACACCGTCGGAATAGCCACATTCACGCGTTCGCTCGCCGCTGCCCGCTATGGCGGCATTGTCTTCACGATCGGCTTTGTCACCGGCACCAACCTGCAACTGGATCTGATGACCGTCATCGTCAAAGCCCTCCGGATCCAAGGCAACAACACGGGCTCGGCGGAAGATCTTGGCAAAGCGATGCGGGCCATCGAAGCAGCGCGCATCGAGCCGGTGATAGCCCGAACATATGGCATCGGCGAGATCGCCGATGCCTACCGTGAGCAATCCCGTGGCCCCTTCGGAAAACTCGCCATTCGGCTGGACTGGTAGCACCGATACGCTTCTCCAAGGCCTAGAGATGATCCCGGAGCGTGTCGGCGATCATCTCCTCGAGGCTGCTCGCCTTCACGCCTAGAAGCGTCTCGGTGTCGGAGGAATCGACCAGCATGGGGCTCTCGAAGAGATAGCTCATCTCGATGAGCTCATGCATGCCCAATGCTTGCATCTCGGCGACGGAATAGGAACGTGTCCCCGGCACCTCTCGTCGCAGCATCGCCGCGGTTCTCTGGATGAGCTCCCGGGGCGAGGCGTGCTGCGAGGGAACGTGAAACGCTCGTCTCCATTCGCCCGTGTAGCGGGCGGCCGCTACCAGTGTGCTGGCGACGTCCTTGGTGAAACTCCAGGCATGCGTCGCGTCGAGGTCTCCGATGAAGGCGGTGGGCTTGCCCTCGATGATGGAGGGCAGCGCGACCAGCGAGAAGTAGCTGATCGCGCCATGCCCGAGATAATCGCTGGAGCGTATTTCGATCGCCGGCACATCGGCACGGACCGCTCGCTGCCACATGATCGTCCTGGCGGTTCCCTTCTTCGACGTCGGGTCCAGGGACAGGTCGGAGCGCAGCGGGCTATCGGCATTTTCGCCATAACCATAGAGATTTCCGAGCACGATGAGCTTCGCGCCGACCGCTTCGGCCGCGCGCACGGTGCCGTCGATGATGGGGAAAAAGTCGGTTGGCCAGCGATGATAGGTGGCCATGGCGCACATGAAGATGGCGTCGGCATTTCGGCTGATACGCGATAGTTCCCAAGCATCGGTGGCGTCGGCCTGTATGGCCCGCACGTTCGGCGGTGCGCTCGAACCGACGCTTCGGCTGGTGAGAACGACATCATGACCTTCTTCGCCAAGAAGGCGGGCGGTCTGGCGTCCAACCGGGCCAGCGCCGACGACAACATAGAAACTCATGGCAACCTCTCTTCCTCGATGGAGAGGCGTGACTACAGGTTCGCGGCATTGAAAATCGCGCGGGAATTGCCAAATCTTGAGCAGGTTTTGCCAATGAATCGAGGGGCCATGCGTCCGCAATTCGCTTCAGCCCCATCCGGCGTAACAATGGTTTCCAGGCATATCGAAGCGGGCGTCCATCGTCTGTCGCGGGCGCCACACCATCGCATCATGGTGCATAAAAGCGCGGCGACGCGCTCCTACTGCAATCAGGTCGGGCGATATTTCGTCAGGCGTGCCGGCGATATCGACCTGGTGCCGGCTGGCGAGGAGGGCGGTTTCGAGGCTGAAACCCCCTTCGACACGATCGAGATCGTCTTGCAGCCAGCCTTGATGGAAAGGGTGGCGGCGGAACTTGGCGGCAGGGCGATTGTAGCGCGGCTCGACACACGCCATTTGCTTCGTGACCAGCGTATCGAACATCTCGCTCGAGCCCTGCAGAGCGATCTGGATACGGGCGCGCCGAGCGGCCCTCTGTTTGCCGACAGCGTTGGCGCAGCACTCGCGGTCAGGCTGCTTGGCCTCGATGAACCGGACATCGATCGGACAAGTCGGGACGGAACGGGCCGGCTGTCGGATACACAGCTCAAACGCGTCCTGGAGTACATCGAGGCGGCTCTCCATGAGCCGCTTTCGATCCATCGGCTAAGCCGGGTTGCCGGCGCGAGCAGCTCGCACTTGCGGACATGGTTCAAGGTGGCGATGGGCGTCACCCTGCATCGCTACGTGCTGCGACGTCGCGTCGAACGCGCGCGCGTTCTGCTGCAGCAAGGCGATCTCAGCACGAGCGAGGTGGCGGAATTGACGGGCTTCGCGCATCAGTCACATCTGGCGCATTGGATGCGCCGCGAGATCGGCCAAACGCCGCGTGACTTGCGACGGGCACACTCGCCCAGATGATATCCTGCAATTAGCGTCAGCGTCGCTTCAATCCTTCAGCGGCTTGCCGAGCCGGCCGGCCAGGTCCTGGGTGAACTGCCAGGCGACGCGGCCGGAGCGGCTGCCGCGCGTCGTTGCCCATTCCAGCGCCTCGGCGCGCAGCTGCTCGGGGTCGATGTCGAGGCCATGATGACTGGCATAGCCGTTGATCATCTCGAGATATTCGTCCTGCGAACATTTGTGGAAGCCGAGCCATAGGCCGAAACGGTCCGATAGCGAGACCTTTTCCTCGACCGCTTCGGACGGGTTGATGGCGGTCGAGCGCTCATTGTCGATCATGTCGCGCGGCAACAGGTGCCGG
>JAEKLU010000040.1 GCA_019509685.1 Mesorhizobium sp.
CCATGTTGGCCTCGCCCTTGGCGCCAAGATGGGTGAGGGCGGGCGTCATCGTCAGACGGCGGCCTCGACCGCCGCCTTGCCCGTGAGAAGCAGGCGCGTTGCGGCCGCCACATCGTTCTGCCGCATCAGGCTCTCGCCGACGAGGAAGGTGCCGATGCCGGTCTTTTGCATCCTGATGCAATCGTCATGGGTGAAAATGCCGCTCTCGCTGACCAGCAAGCGACCGCTCGGCACCATCGACGCCAGCCGCTCCGAGGTGTTGAGATTGGTCTCGAATGTTCTGAGATTGCGGTTGTTGATGCCGATCAATCGCGACGACAGTTTTACCGCGCGCTCGGTTTCTGCCTCATCATGCACCTCGATCAGCGCATCCATGCCAAGCTCGAACGCCACGGCTTCGAGCTCGCTCGCCAGGGCATCGTCGACGCTGGCCATGATGATCAGGATAGCATCCGCGCCCCAGGCTCGGGCTTCGTAGACCTGGTAAGGGTCGAACAGGAAATCCTTGCGCAGCGCAGGCAATGACACCGCTTTGCGGGCGCTGGTGAGGAATTCCGGAGCGCCCTGGAAAGACGGCGCGTCCGTCAGCACCGAAAGGCAGGCTGCGCCGCCTTGCTGATAGGCTTTCGCAAGTGCCGGCGGATCGAAATCGGCGCGGATCAGCCCCTTGGATGGGCTCGCCTTCTTGATCTCGGCGATCAGGGCGAAGCCGCCCGATCCGCGCTTTGCCTCAAGTGCGGCAAGGAAACCACGCGGCGCGTCGGCGTCTTTCGCCCGCGCCTTGATTTCGGCGAGCGACAGTTTGCCCTTCGCCGCCGCGATCTCTTCGCGCTTGTAGGCTTCGATCTTGCGCAGGATATCCGACAAGGTTTTATCCGTTCGAAATCTCGATCAGCTTCTCAAGCACGGCAACCGCGCGACCGCTGTCGATGGCCTGCGTGGCAGCGGCGATACCGTCGGCAAGGGTGGTCGCCTTGCCGGCAACGACCAGCCCGGCGCCGGCATTCATCAGCACCGTGTCGCGATAGGCGCCGGCAGCGCCGCTCAGCATATCGCGCAGCGCCTTGGCATTATAGGCCGCTTCGCCTCCACGCAGATCTTTCTTCGCATGGCGCTTCAGCCCAAACGCTTCCGGGGTGAGGGTGAAGCTGCGAATCTCGCCCCCGACAAGCTCCGCCACCTGCGTTTCGCCGGTGGTGGTGATCTCGTCATAGCCGTCGCCATGGACGACCCAGGCGTGGTCGGTGCCGAGCGCCTTCAGCGTCTCGGCCACGGGCATGATCCATTCCGGCAGGAACACGCCGACCATTTGACGGCTGACGCTGGCCGGGTTCGACAGTGGCCCAAGCAGGTTGAAGATGGTGCGCGTGCCGAGTTCGCCCCTGACCGGGCCGACATGCTTCATCGCCGGATGATGGGCCGGCGCGAACATGAAGCCGACGCCGGCCTCCTGGATGCAACGGCCGATCGTCTCCGGTGAAATGTCGACCTTGACGCCGAGCGCCGTCAGCACGTCGGCAGCGCCGGTCAGCGAGGACAGGCCGCGATTGCCGTGCTTGGCGACCGGCACGCCGGCGGCGGCAATCACGAAGGCGGATCCGGTCGAGATGTTGACGGAATGCGAATTGTCGCCGCCCGTGCCGACGATGTCGATGGCGCCCGGGGGCGCCTCGACGCGCAGCATCTTGGCGCGCATCGTGGCGACAGCGCCGGAAATCTCGCTCACCGTCTCGCCGCGCACGCGCAGCGCCATCAGGAACCCGCCGATCTGGCCGGGCGTGGCATCGCCCGACATGATGACGTCGAAGGCTTCGCGCGCTTCCTCGAAGGAAAGTGCGGTGCCGGTCGCGACCTTTGCGATGTGTGTCTTCAGCGCGCTCATCGTGTCTGGGCTTGCGAAACGGCGTTCGGATCGACGCGGACGTTGTATTGTGACTGAAGCTGCGCCACCAACTGGTCGAGCAGATCGTCCGACATGCCGGCGCCGAAGGATTTCTGCGCATCCTCCGGAACCGAGCTGCCATCGGCGCCCGCCGGCTCGAAGACCTCGGCGACCTTGAACAGGATCTGCCCGTCGCCGGTGGGCGAGGGGATGAGGCCCGTGCCGCCTTCGCCGACGCCGAACATCGTTGCAGCACCTTCCTTGCCGAAATCGGCATCGTCGGCTTCGCGCTTCAGGCCGCGCTTGGTCTGCTTGTCGAGCTTGAGCTCGCCGGCGATAACGTCGAGCGTGGTGCCGGCCTTGAGGCGCTTTTCGAACTCCTGCGCCTTCGCGTCGAGCCGCTTGTCGGTCTCGGCGGCCGTCCAGTCGGCCACGACTTTCTGACGGACTTCGTCCAGCGTGCGGTCGCGGGCCGGCGTGATCGACTGTACTTCGTAGAAGACGAAGCCGTTGTTGGTCGTGGTCAGGCCCTCGTTCTCGATGTTCGGCTCGGCCGCGAAGACCGATTTGATGAGATCGGCCGATTCCGGCAGGTCGTTGACAACGGTGCCGTCCGGCCGCAAGCCGGTGCGGTCGATGGCGTCGATGGTGACCACCTTGAGCTTCAGCTTGTCGGCCGCCTGGGCAAGCGAAGCGCCCGAGGCTCGGGTGTCTTCGTAGCTGTCGTGGACGTCGAGCAGGATGCGGCTTGCTTCGCCCAAGGCGAGGTCCTTGCGGATCTGGGCTGAGACTTCGGTAAGCGGCTTTACCACCTGCGGCTTGATCTCGGTAACGCGCAACAGAACCGGGCCGAAGGCGCCCTGGACGACCGGGCTGACCTCATTGGCGTTGAGCGAGAAAGCGGCGTCGGCAACCGCCTTGTCGGCTACCTTGTCCCTGGACAGCGTGCCAAGCAGCGTGTCGGCCTGCGTCTTGCCCTCGGCGGTGACGAGCTTGTCGAAAGTGGCGCCGGCCTTCAGCGAATCATAGGCGGCCTTGGCCGCATCCGGGGTCTTGAACACCAACTGCTCGATGGTGCGCATCTCGGGCGTCGTGTAGCGTGCGATGTTCTTCTTGTAATCGTCGCTGACCTGGCTGTCGGTCACCGCCGACGGATCCATGATGTCCTGCGGCTCCAGCCGGGCATAGGAAAACTTACGGTATTCCGGTGCGGCGTAAGCCTTCTTGTTGGCGTCGAAATAAGTGTTCAAGGCGCTGTCGGACGGGGCCTCGATCGGCTGCGCCAGCGTCTTCGGCAGCACCAGATACTCGATCGTGCGATCCTCGCCGCGGTAAAGCGAAACCGCCTTCAGGAAAGTCTGCGGTACCTTCATTCCGTCCGAGATCGCCTCGACGATCTGCTGGCGCACCGCCACTTGCGAACGGTTCTTGAGATAGTCCTCAGGCCGCATCCCGAGCTGGCGCAGCAGATATTCGAAGGTCCTGCGGTCGAACTGGCCGCCGGGACCCTTGAAGGCAGGATCCTCGCGGGTCAACTCGGCCAGCCGATCCTTGGAAAGGCCGAGGCCAAGCTTGCGCGCCTGCTCGTCGAGCACTGCGCCCGAGACAAGCTGCGACAGCACCTGATTGTCGACACCGAGCAGCTTGGCCTGCTCCTGGGTGACGCGCTGGCCATATTGCTGCGAGAGCATGCTGAGCTGGCGATTATAGGCGAGGCGGTATTCGTTGATCGAAACCTCCGTGCCACCGGCGGTGATCACCGCGTGATGGCCAGCCAGGAAGCCACCCGCCATCCGGGTGGTCACGCCCCAGGCGAGGAAACTCAACACCAGCAAGGACAACAACGCCTTCGCGACCCAGGTACCTGCCGCGCTTCTCAATATACCAAGCATGCATACTTCCGATTTTTGCGCATTTTCGCATGCGCCGAGTCTGAAACAAGCGCAATAGCGCCCTTCCAGCCCACTGTCGATTGCTTTGTGACCTGATTTTGGTAGTGAGGGCGCTGCTTAATGTCGCTCGGAGAATACGCCCCATGACCCCTGGAATCCGCCCGCTCGTTGCCGGCAACTGGAAAATGAACGGCACCAGCGCCTCGCTGAACGAGCTGAGGTCGATCGGCAACGGTTTCATGAGCGGGCTGGATGCGGAAACCGAAGCGGTGGTGTGCGTGCCGGCGACCCTGCTTCAGCGGGCCGCCGAAATCCTGTCGCGCACACCGGTGCGGACCGGCGGCGAGGATTGCCATCCCAAGGAGAGCGGTGCTTTCACCGGCGAGATTTCGGCCGAGATGTTGAAAGATGCCGGCGCCAGCCACGTCATCGTCGGCCACTCCGAACGGCGTGAGCAATTCGGCGAGGACGATGCGATCGTCAATGCCAAGGCCACGGCCGCCTGGCGGGCAGGGCTGGTGGCCATCGTCTGCATCGGCGAGACGCGGGCCGAGCGCGAGGCCGGCACGACGCTCGATGTCCTGTCGCGCCAGGTCGACGGCTCCGTGCCGGCCACCGCCACCGCGGCGAATACTATCATTGCCTATGAGCCGGTCTGGGCCATCGGCACCGGCTTGACGCCGACCGCCGCCGACGTCGCGCAGGCGCATGCGCATATCCGCGGCAAGCTGACCGGATTGCTCGGCGATGCCGCGGCCAAGATGCGCATTCTCTATGGCGGTTCGGTCAAGCCGTCCAACGCGGTCGAACTGCTCGGCGTCGCGAATGTCGACGGCGCGCTGGTCGGCGGCGCGAGCCTGAAGGCGGCGGACTTCCTCGCCATTGCGGAAGCCTATATGAGCATGGCGTAACCGCCGCGGCTCGCTTCGGCGGCCTGGGGACGGGCGGAAATCTTTGCAATGGCCGCGTTGCTTCCCATATTCCCGGCCACGGGCTTGGAAATGCCGCCAAAGCATTGTAAGGAGCCGCCTCCAAATCACCGGTCATTTGCGCGGTCGCGCAAGGCCTCGCCAGGATAAATTATGGAAACCGTACTGATCGTCATCCACCTTATGGTCGTGCTCGCCCTTGTCGGCGTGGTGCTGCTGCAGCGCTCCGAAGGCGGCGGTCTCGGCATTGGCGGCGGCTCCGGTTTCATGACCGCGCGGGGTGCAGCCAATGCACTGACCCGCGCCACCGCTATCCTGGCGGCCGCCTTCTTCGTCACATCGCTCGGGCTGTCGATCCTGGCCCGCTACGGCGAAAAGCCGATCGACATTCTCGATCGCCCGGCGACATCGACCTCGGGTAATGGGGTGCTCAACCAGCTGCCGGGCTCCAATGGACCGGTGGGCACCACGCAGCCCGCGGCTCCGGCCGGCACGACGGCTCCCGCTGCCGCGACAACCACCACGCCGCTTGCCAATGGCGGCACTCCGGCTCCGGCGAATACGACCACCCCGGCTCCCGCCACGGCGAATCCGGCCACGCCGCCGGCAACGAACGGCACCTCGGCGCCAGCCGCCCCGCAGGTTCCGAACCAATAGCCGCGCAAGCTTTCAGGCCGCGATCTGTGGTTCTTTGAACACAGTCGCGGCAAATGCGTGCCCGATCACGAAGATTCAACCGGGCGTAGCGCCTGGGTAAGCTTGAGGGCGCGGCGGCTAATCGATTATAGGTTGTTCGCGGCACTTTTCGGCGTCCTTGGGGGGCGTCGGGCGACGCCGTGGGCAACTTGCAGTCAAGAATCGGATCTTCGCCATGCAGCTTCGCAGCTTCATTATTCTGGGATTCTGTGCCGTCCTCGGCATGGGCTCCGCGGCCATTGCCGGACCGGCAAACATGGTCTCTTCCCCGTCGCTCGAGAAGACCGACGCAATTCCTGTCGCCGCCAAGAGCGACGCATCGCAGCTGAAGCTTCTCAAGAAGAAGAAAAACCCGACCTCGGACGATCTTGCGCAGATCGGCAAACTCGAGGCCAAGATGGCGGCCGACAAGCAGTCCGCCAAGGATAAGGCGCTCGAGGCTCGCAAAATGGCGATGCGCGATGCCGCCAAGGCCAAGGCCGACGCCGCGCGCCAGGAATGGCTTGCCAAGAAGGGCACTGCCGCACCGGCTGAAGTCGCCGACGCCAAGCCGACAAAGAAGACGACCAAGATCGCGTCGCTCGAACCGGTGGCGCCGCCTGTCCAGACCGAGGAGCCTATCCCGGCGGAGGCCATGAATGTCACCGCCAGCGGCAACAATGGCGAGTTGCGCAGCGAGCAGCCGGGGCAGAAGCAAGCGAGCAGCGGCGGTCTGTTCGACGGTCTGTTCGGCGGCAAAGCCAAAGCAACCTCGATCGACTATTTGCCCGAGACGCGCGCGCTCGATTCGGTGCTTGCAAGGAGGGACTCCAAGCGGCCCTTCAAGGTGAAGCCGGAATTCGTGCCGCAGGACGTCACCTTCACCGGCTATGAGCCGGGCACCATCGTCATCGACACCAGCGCCCGTCGTCTCTATCTCGTCGAGACCTATTCGACGGCGCGCCGCTATGCCATCGCGGTCGGCCGCGAAGGCCTGCAGTTCAAGGGCACTGTTGCCGTTGGCGACAAGCAGGAATGGCCGCGCTGGATCCCGACGCTCGATATGCAGAAGCGCGAACCCAAGCACTATGGCCAGTACAAGGACGGCATGCCCGGCGGTGGCCAGAATCCGCTCGGCGCGCGCGCCATCTACCTCTATGACGGCAAGAAGGACACGCATCTGCGCATCCACGGCACCATCGCGCCGCAGTCGATCGGAACCAGCGCTTCGAATGGCTGCTTCCGCATGATCAACGAGCACGTCATGGACCTCTACAGCCGTGTCAGGGTCGGTACCAAGGTCGTTATCATCTGACACGTTCGATCAAACTGCCGAAAGGGCCGGCATCGCCGGCCCTTTTGTTTTGAGTATTCGTTTTCACGCCTGTCGGTGTCCCAAAACCGGTTTGCACTTTGGGCGACATGCTTCGCAACGGCTCTTCAGGAGCGCCGGCGCCATTTTGGGAAAAAGCTTTCGCGGCGGTTTTTTCTCTGGCGGAATCAATCAGCCCGCGTTAAGCGATGACTCCCATGGCGCGATATGTATTCATCACAGGCGGCGTGGTTTCCTCCCTTGGAAAAGGCATTGCCGCAGCGGCCCTTGGGGCTCTCCTGCAGGCGCGAGGCTATCGCGCCCGGATCAAAAAGCTCGATCCTTATCTGAATGTCGACCCCGGAACGATGTCGCCGTACCAGCACGGCGAAGTGTTCGTGACCGACGATGGCGCTGAGACCGATCTGGATCTCGGCCACTATGAGCGCTTCACCGGGCGCTCCGCCAACCAGCAGGACAACATCACCACCGGCCGCATCTACAAGAACATCATCGAGCGCGAGCGGCGCGGCGACTATCTCGGCGCGACCGTGCAGGTGATCCCGCATGTCACCGACGAGATCAAGCATTTCGTGCTGGACGGCAATGACGACTATGATTTCGTGCTGTGTGAGATCGGCGGCACGGTCGGCGACATCGAGGCGATGCCGTTTCTCGAGGCGATTCGCCAGCTCGGCAACGACCTGCCGCGCAACAACGCGGTCTATGTGCATCTGACGCTGATGCCCTACATCCCCACCGCCGGCGAATTGAAGACCAAGCCGACGCAGCATTCGGTCAAGGAATTGCGCGGCATCGGCATTGCGCCGGACATCCTTCTGGTGCGCGCCGACCGGCCGATCCCGAAGGAGGAGCGGCGAAAACTTTCGCTGTTCTGCAACGTGCGCGAAAGCGCCGTGATCCAGGCGCTCGACGTGCCGCATATCTATGACGTGCCTTTGGCCTACCACCACGAAGGGCTCGATTCGGAAGTGCTGGCTGCTTTCGGCATCGACCCGGCGCCGAAGCCGCGCATGGAGCCGTGGCAGGCGCTTTCCAACCACATCCACAATCCCGAAGGCGAAGTGACGATTGCCATCGTCGGCAAATACACCGGCCTCAAGGACGCCTATAAATCGTTGATCGAGGCGCTTTCGCATGGCGGTCTGGCCAACCGCGTCAAGGTGAAGCTCGACTGGATCGAATCGGAGATATTCGAGAAGGAAGACCCGACGCCGTGGCTGGAAAAGGTGCATGGCATTCTCGTTCCCGGCGGTTTTGGCGAGCGTGGCTCGGAAGGCAAGATCCTGGCGGCGAAGTTCGCGCGCGAGCGCAAAGTGCCTTATTTCGGCATCTGCTTCGGCATGCAGATGGCCTGCATCGAGGCAGCGCGGTCGCTGGCCGGCGTCGAGCATGCGTCGTCGACCGAGTTCGGCCCGACCCCCGAGCCCGTCGTCGGCCTTATGACCGAATGGCTGAAGGGCAACATGCTGGAGAAGCGCAGGGTGACTGGCGACCTCGGCGGCACGATGCGGCTCGGCGCCTACCAGGCCGAGCTCGCCAAAGGGTCCAAGATCGCGGATATCTATGGCGATACGCAGATTTCCGAGCGCCACCGGCATCG
>JAEKLU010000041.1 GCA_019509685.1 Mesorhizobium sp.
CGCGGATCACCCAGTTCATCGGCAGCTTGTTCGATGCTTCCCGATCACAGGTGAATGTCAGCCTGCGCGGCCTCTATTTTTCCTCCGGCACCCAGGAAGGGACGCCGTTCGACCAGGTGCTGGGCTCGATCGGCCGCAGCTTCGGCAGCGCTTCGCAGGCGCATCTTTCCGGCACCGGCAAGAGCTTCTTCCTGCATGATCTGCTGTCCAATGTGATCTTCCCGGAATCGGGCTGGGTGTCGTTCGATCGGGCGGTTGAACGGCGCGCAAGGCTGGCCAGATTTGGCGGCCTTGCCGCGATTGCGCTTGCGGCCCTGGCGGCGCTGGGCTTGCTTGGCCTCAGCTTCTTCGCCAACAAGTCGTTGATCGCCTCGACCCGACAGGCGATGGCGCAATATCGCGACAGCGCGGATTCGCTGCTCAAGAGCACGACCGTGACCGACGTTGACCTCGAAAACGTCATCGGCCCCCTCGACCAACTGCGCAACCTGCCGGCCGGGTTCGAAAACGGCGACCAGGGCAAGCCGATCGAGGAGATGTTCGGGCTCAGCCAGCGCGAGCGGCTGCTGTCGGCCTCTAAAGTCGCCTATCGGCAAGCGCTGGAGCGGACCTTCCGCTCCCGGCTCCTGGTGCAGGCCGAGCGGACCATCCAGGCCAAGATGGCCGATCCGATCGCGCTCTACGAGCCGCTGAAGATCTACCTGATGCTGGGCGGCAAGGCGCCTAAGGTCGATGACGAGCTGATCGTTTCCTGGATGCGGCAGGACTGGGAAGAGAACCGCTACCCCGGCGAGAACAACCGCGAGGGCCGCGCGCAGCTCGAAAAGCATCTGCGCGCCATGCTCGCGCTCGACGACGCCTACGATCCGGTCTTCGATCTCAACCAGGCGCTGGTCCAGGCTGCACAACGTTCGCTTGGGCGCATGAGCCTTGCCGACCGCGCCTCGGCACTGATCAAGTCGGGTGTCTACGCCGCGAGGCTGGAGAACTTCCCCGTCGCGGTGAAGGCCGGCCCCGAGGCACAGCTTCTGTTCGAACGCATGGATGGCAGCGATCTCGCCGATCTCAGCGTTCCGGGACTTTACACGCGCGCCGGCTTCAACCGCTTCTTCCTGCCGCAGCTTTCGCGCATCGCGCAAATGCTCGTCGACGACCGGTGGGTGCTCGGCGGCGGCGGCGAACAGGGCGGCATCGACCAGGACCTGCCCAAGCTCGGCCCCGAGCTCATCGACCGCTACAGCAAGGAATTCGCCGCCGCATGGAACGGCGTGCTCGACCAGCTGAAGTTCAAGGGGCTGCTCAAAGACAAGCCGCAATATCTCGCGCTTTCGGCCGTCGCCGCGCCGGACTCACCTCTCGATCAGCTCTTTACGGCGATCGCCGGTGAGACGGCATTGACGACTGAGAGCATCGCGGCCGAGGGGGAGAGCAGCGCGCCGCAACAAGACCTCGCCAGCATGGCCAAGGGCCTGGCCCGCATCGGCCTGCAGATCGCCGGCGGCAAATCGCAGAGCCGTGCCGGCTCGGGCCAGGGTGTTGCGCAGAATGCCGGCGCGAGCGTCGAGGCGCAGTTCCGGCCTTACCAGGCGCTGATCAGCGGCAGCAACGGACGCCGGCCGCTCGATGCGCTGACCCAGAATTTCCACGACATTTTTCAAAGCCTGAAACTGGCGGCCGATGTGCCCACCCAGACAGAACGTGTCAACGCCAACCTGCAACTGCAGATCTCGACGCTGCGCGCCAATGTCTCGCGCCTGCCAAAGCCGCTGGCGCGCATGGTCAATGCGGCGGCGGACGAGTTCGAAGGCAATGTCGCCGAAGCCTCGGTGGCCAACCTCAACCAGAATCTCGACCAGACCGTCACGCGCGTCTGCGAGGAGGCGGTCAACGGCCGCTATCCCTTCGCCGGCGACGCCACGGAAGAGATCTCGATGGCGGATTTCGCCAAGCTGTTCGCGCCGGGCGGGTTGATGGACCGTTTCTTCGCGCAGAACCTTGCGCCGCTGATCGACATGACGGGCCAGGAGTGGACCTGGAAACAGGATGTCCGCTCCAGCCGCGACCTGGCGAAGTCGACCTTGAAGGCATTCCAGACGGCGGCGGAAATCCGCGGCGCCTTCTTCCCGTCGGGCGGATCTACGCCGTTGGTGTCGATCACCTTCACGCCGACCTCGCTGAACAGCGAAGCCGACAGCGCGGTGCTCAACGTGGACGGGCAGACGGTCCAGAGCGCGCAGGCCGGCAACGCGCCAAGCACGGTGACATGGCCGAGCGGCGCCGCTTCCGGATCGGCGAGCCTGAGCCTCGTCCCGGAAATGCCGGGCCGCGACTCCGCGCTTAGGTTCGAAGGGCCATGGGCGTTGAAGCGCCTGTTGGACAGGGCGACCATCACAGCCAATGGCGCCAACGCCGAAGCCCGCTTCGTGATCGGCGGGCGCGACGTCGCCTACACGCTCCAGACCGGATCCGGGGCCAATCCCTTCATGCTGCCGGCCCTGTCCGGCTTCAGCTGTCCGAAGGCGTTCTGACATGGCTGCGTTCCAGAGCATCGCCGGCTTCAGCCTTCATTTCGGTACTCTAATGTATGCGCTTGTGGCAAAGTGGGCTGGGCATGCGGCCCGTGGTTGTTCACAGAGGACGCTCGCGAAGCGCTTGGTGGCAAATTGAGCATTGTCGCGCTTCCCATCGAGAGCTTCGGCGTGAGCCATAAGGGCTGCGTGCGCGACCACAATGAGGACAACTACCTTATAGAGCCGCAGACCGGCCTCTGGGTGGTGGCCGATGGCATGGGTGGGCACGAGGCCGGCGAGGTCGCGTCCGCCAGCATCGTCGATCATCTGGCGACGATCGGCATTGCGAGTTCGGCGCCGGATCTTCGCGCCCGCTTCGAGGACCGGCTGAGCCGCGCCAATTCCGAGATCCGCGAGATATCGCGATCGCGCGGCATCACCATCGGCTCGACCTTTGCGGCGCTGCTTGCCATGGACGGGCGATTCGCCTGCCTGTGGGCTGGTGACAGCCGTATCTACCTGGTCCGCAACGGCACGATCTTCCAGGTCTCGAAGGATCACACCGAGGTCCAGGAACTGCTCGACCGCGGCATGATCAGTGCTGAAGAAGCGCTGACCTGGCCGCGCCGCAATGTGATCACGCATGCCGTTGGTGTCAGCGACGAGCTCGAGATCGATTTCCAGCAGGGCGAATTGATGCCGGGCGATATCTTCGTTCTCAGCACCGACGGGTTGACCGCGCATGTCAGCGATGCCGAGATCGAAGCCGCAGTCAGATCCGGGACGCCGCAAGCGGCGTGCCGGAACCTGCTGGATACTGTGCTGGCGCGCGGCGGAACCGATAATGTGACTGTCGTACTCGTGAAGATCGGCGGCGAGCGCAACGGCGCGCTCCATCCGGATCGGTCCGGAGCGGAGAGCCTGGCGAAATGAGCGACGACGACAAGACCCGGATATCGACGAACGTCAATACTGGCGTCGGCACGCAGCTCAGCGGCATTTACGAGCTTGATGAGAAGATCGCCTCCGGCGGCATGGGCGAGGTCTATCGCGGCCACAATATCCAGACCGGCGACCATGTGGCGATCAAGATCGTGCTGCCCGAATTCGCCCGCGACCAGACGATCCTGTCTCTTTTTCGCAAGGAGGCGTCGATCCTCAACCATCTGTCGCATGACGCGGTGGTGCGCTACCACGTCTTCACCATCGATCCGGGAATCGGCCGGCCCTATCTCGCGATGGAGTTCGTTGACGGTCAATCACTGTTCGACGTGATGCGTCGCGGGCCGATGCCGGCCGAAGACGTACGCCGGCTTTGTCATCGACTGACATCGGGGCTCGCCGCGGTGCACCAGGCGGGCGCGGTTCACCGGGATCTTTCGCCAGACAACATCATCCTGCCTGGCGGGCGGGTGGATCGCGCCAAGATCATCGATTTCGGCATCGCCCGTTCGGCGACCGTAGGCGGCGAAACGCTTAGCGGTGGAAAGTTCGCCGGCAAATACAACTACGTCTCGCCGGAACAGCTCGGTCTCTATGGCGGCGAGGTCAGCGAGCAGTCCGATATCTACAGTCTCGGACTGGTGCTCGCCGCCGCGTTGCGCGGGAAGCCGCTCGACATGAGCGGTTCGCAGTACGAGGTCATCGAGAAACGTCGGACCGTGCCGGATCTGTCCGACATCGACCCCGATTTTCAGGAGCTTCTCGACGCGATGCTGCAGCCGGATCCGCGCGACCGGCCGGCCAGCATGGCCGAAATCGCCAGGGCAACGCGTGGCGAGGATGTCGAAGCGACATTGCCACCGGCATCGTTTGGCTCGCGTGCGCGCCCGGGCCTGCCGCGCGCCGGCTGGACCGCACCGCCGGACTCCAAACCGCAGCCATCGACGCCTCCCGGCGAGCCGCGCTTCGTCGAACATGTGCGCCCGGCGCATCTGTCGGAGCCACGGCCTGCGCCGGTCGCGGCGCCCGCCGGCACGCCCATGCCGGCCGCGCCGCGAAAGTCCTCGCGAATGCCGGCTATCGCCGGCGGCCTCGTGACGCTGGCGGTCCTGTTGGGGGGCGGTCTTTACTTCAGCGGGATCGTGGCGCCTCCGCCGGCCGAAGAGAAACTCAAACCGCTGACGCCGAAGCCTGCGCCCAAACCCGTTGCGGAAGCACCCAAGCCGGTGGCCCCGGCACCGCAACCGGAAGCTCCGCAGCCGCAATCGCCGGCGCAGCCTCAGCCGGAACCCGCAAAACCGGACAACGCCGCCACTGACGGGACCGCGAACCCGCCTGCCCTGCCGGATGCAACGGTGAAGACGCCAACAGCGGCCGAGAACCAGGACGCGACAGCGGAGCAGAAAACGGAACCGGGAAAGCCCGCCGAGATCCCCGTGCCGACTCCCAGGCCCGAGGTGCCGCCGGCAACGGAAGCACAGCAGTCCGCCGAGCAAGCGCCGGCGCCCTCGCCGGTTGCCGCCGGCACGCAGGAGCCATTGGTGCCGCCCGCGAGCCCGTCAACGACGATGTCCCCGACTGCGGAAAGCGCGAAACCGACGCAGCCGGTCGGCGAGCCGCCAAAGACACCCTCGCCTGGCCAGGCGGAGGCAGAGAGCAAGCCGGCACCCGAGGCAATCCCGCCGGCGACAAAACCCAGCGCAACGGACCTCGTCGATATGCTGTCCAAGCTCGCTGAGCCAAAGGTTTCCCCGTCGCCGGGGAGCCAGACGCCGACGCAACCAACCAGCCCGGCTGCTCAACCGGCGGCGCCCGCCCCATCGGCCAGCCAGCCGGCAGCACAAGCCGTACCGACGCAGCCGTCCCAGCAACCGCGGCCGCCGGCGACCACGCAGCCCGAAAATACCGACGTCGCCATCAATGTACCCAAGCCGGAGGTTCCGCCGGTGAAGACGGTCGACGAGACGGCACAACGCGCTTCATGGGTGCGCGACTTCAGCGGCGGCGACTGTTTCTACGCGTCGCTGACATCGGCAACGGATGGCGCCGCCGCCATCGAAGGCTTCGCAACAACCGTGCAGCCATTCGAGCAGATGCTCAATGATTTCAAGTCGAGGTTTCACCTCGAGCCGGACATCAGCGTTCGTCTCATCGACCAGCCGCAGTGTGAAGTGACCAACTTCCTGCGCTTTGTCGACCGCAATGGTTTGGAACGACCACAACTCGACCTCGATCGGACATCGGTGCCGGACGGCGCGCCGATCAGCGGCGCGCTGCTGACGCATGGCGGGCTCGTCTCAAACGTGATGCTGATCGACCACCGGGGCATCGCTTTCAATCTCGACGATCGCATGGTCGCGCAAACCGACAAGGCGACCTTCAGTATCCCGATCGGCCTTGGCGCCGCGGACAAGGCGGCAGGCAAGGCCCTGCCCCAGATCATGTTGGTGATCACCGGACCACGAGATATCCAGGCCGCGATGTTTACAAGACCGACACCGGTATCGGAACTGCTGCCCAAAATCCTCGAGGAGATCGAGGCGGACGGCTCGCAGTTCTCCGCCACCGCCAAGTATTTCAGGCTTGGCGGATAGACATGGACGCCGATGGATTTTCGTCCCGCGCACTCACTCGGCCAGACTTCGCGACGCAGGCGGCGTAGCTTGTTGCAGTTCCTAGCGGGAGCGGCTCGGCGTTTCACGGAATCGCCGAACCACTCTAAGTCTTTGGTTTCACGCAATTCCGGACGGAAAACCGCTATGCACTTTTCCTGGAGTTGCTCTAGCCTCTGCGGCCGCCTGGCATTTGCCGCGCTGTTGGGCATGGCGCTGCTCCCGATCCTCTCGACCGGCAGGGCGCACGCCGAATTCACCGTCTGCAACCAGACGCTCGACGTCGTCAACCTCGCCGTCGGACAGAAGGTCGACAATGCCGACCAGACCGATGGCTGGTGGACCATCGGCGCCAACCAGTGCGTGAACGTCATCCGCGAGGAGCTGGCAAACCGTTACATCTACCTTTACGCGACCGATGTGTTCGGACATGCGATCCTCAACGGATCGACAGAGATGTGCGTCGATCGCCGGCGCTTCTCTATCCGCGGCATCGACGAGTGCTGGCAGCGCGGCCATATCGCGGCGCGTTTCGTAGAGGTCGACACGCTCGAGCAGGTGCGCTGGACCTATTTCCTGACCGGAAACAGCCCGTGACGCACAGCATCGACACGAGCTTCAAACAGAAGAAGCTGGCGCGGCTGGCCGAGCGCAGACGCAAAATCTGGCGCGGCGTTCTTGCCGGCGTTGCCGCGCTCGGCGTCATCGCGATCGCCACCGGCTTCTATCTCACCAGGGACGACTGGTCATTTGGCGATGAGGATGAGGAACTGCATGCCGTCGAAGGCATGGAAGACGTGCCTGCCGATGCATCGGTCTATGTGCCGGCCATCATCGACCTTGCCGGTGACCCGATGTGGATCACGCTGGCGCCCGATGCCGACACCGCCACCAAGGGCCACGCTGTCGCGCGCCCGGCTGAGCTCGACAGTTCCGGGGCTTCGCCGCAGATCGAGATCCTGTCCGACGTGATGCTGAGCGCCAGCGAAAAGTTCATGACCACGATCCCGTCGACGCAGGAGGATTTTGCTTTCTTCCAGGCGCAGCGGCAGGGCGCTGCCAAGCCTTCGGCAACGGCACCAGACGACCAGCAGCCGGCGCAACCCGCCCCGGAAACGACGCCGACCGACGATCAGCAAGGCGACCTGGAAAACGACCTGCAGGCGGCGCCGGAAGAAAGCGACGCCCCTGCCGGCTCGACTCCCAGGGCGGATGCCGACGACCCCGAGGCCGGTTGGGGCGAGACCATCGACCAGGGCGAGGCGGCGCTGCCCGCCTTCAAGAAGACCGCGATCGAGAACAACACCACCGTCGCGACCGTCACCAGCGAATATCAGCGTTTCGAGGCGACTGAGGACAGTTTCGTCAAGATCCTCAACGATCGCAGCCTGGACAGCGTGGCGCTCGACGCGCATTTCTCCGCCGACGACGCCAAGCTTGCGGGCGAAGCGCTGAAGGCGCTGTTCAACCGCGACGGGCTGGAGCCCGGCTTTGTCGTCGCCATGCGCGGCTTCCGGCCGAACCGCGAGACGACGACCATGTCGCTGATGCAGGTCTCCGTCTACGCAAAGAACGTCTATGTCGGCACGCTGACGCGCAATGCGGCCGGCGCTTTCGTGTCGGGCGTCGATCCCTGGGTCCGCGAGGACCTCTTCAACTATTCCGGCGCCTCGGACCAGGGCGGGCCCAAGCGTCAGTACCGCCTGCTCGACGCGATCTATTCGACAGCGGCGCGCAACAAGGTGCCGACCAGCGTGATCGGCGAGGCGATCATGTATCTGTCGCGGGGACAGGACCTCGACGCCTTCGCCAGCGAGGACCAGCGCCTGGTGCTGATCTATTCGCAGACGCCGCGCGGCCAGGGCGAGATCTCCGGACGAGTGCTCTATGTCGGCGTCCAGGGCGCGGAAAAGAGCCTCGACTGTTTCGTCTTCCAGCAGAGCGACGGCCAGTATGCCTGCGTGACCGGCGACGATCAGGTCCGCTCGCTGACCGTCACCAACGGCATGGTCACGCCGGTGGCCGGGGTGATGACCTCGACCTTCGGCCCGCGCAAGCATCCGATCCTCGGCACGGTTCGGATCCACAAGGGCGTCGACTGGGCGGCACCGGTCGGCACGCCGATCGTGGCCGCCTTCGACGGCGAAATCTCTTTCCAGGGCGATGGCGGCAGCTACGGCAATCTGGTGAAGATCGCGCATGCCAACGGCCGCGAGACGCGCT